>CANRDY010000032.1 GCA_947629515.1 uncultured Clostridia bacterium | reverse complement strand
CACCTCGCGGGGCAAAACAGCGGGTGTCCGCTGTTTTGAGAAATCCCCGCTCGCCTCCGAAGTTTCTCACTTCGTACAACTATTGCCATTCCCTCCCCTTCCATTTGGAGGGGGAGGGTAGGGTGGGGGTAGCATTTTTAAATAAGAACGGAGCAACTTATGGCACTGTCATTTCGCGCGCGAGCGTTCTCCAACGCCCGCGCGCATACTATCGGATCGCATTATGGCACTGTCATTTCGAGCCGATTGAGAAGACGTGAAACGTCTTCGATTGAGCGAGAGAATCCCAAGGTGGTCTGCTCGGGGCACTTTGAAACCAACACCCAATTCCAAATAATATCCACCTTATAATAACTCCGCTATACTGCGGAATAGACCCGTTCGACGCGCTTCGCTTGCGAGGGGTCGAGTGCGGATTTTTCAAAACAGCGGACACCCGCTGTTTTGCCGCACGAGATGAGCTTGCGCATAGTGCAAAGCGCAAGCGGTGCCCGAGAACGGCGTTTTTCCTTACGCCGTTCGAGAAAGCTGTCCGCTTGCGGACTGAGGGGGTGTATTCCAAATAATATTCATATTCCATATCACCCCCCCAAAAAAACTTCTCTTTGAATTTTCACAAAATCGCGCGGGCGTATTGAAAAATGCGCGCGGGTATGTTATAATCAAAAAAGGATAAGTAAAAAACAATATCAAACGGAGTGCATATGAAATCTCAAAGCGTAGTAACCGACATCAGAAAAAAGGTCTTTACCGAAGTAGCGCGCGTGGCATACGAATCCGAACACGTCGCAAAGGACCTCGAAGAGATCCCCTACCTCATCACCCCCGACGAGATCCCCGTCTACCGCGAGAGCATCTTCCGCGAAAGGCAGATAGCTTCCGAGCGCGTGCGGCTTGCCATGGGGCTTTCGCTCCGTCCCGCAAACAAGCCCGTCAACATAACGGCGGGCATCGACAAAACCACCATTGCCGAAAAGTATTACGAACCGCCCCTTATGCAGGTAATACCCTCCGCGTGCGACAAGTGCCCCGACAACGAGTACTTTGTAACCGACCAGTGCAGAGGTTGCGTTGCGCGTTCCTGCATAAAGAACTGTCCAAAGGGCGCGATATCCAAGGATGAAAACAACAAATCTGTAATAGACCGATCCAAGTGCATAAAGTGCGGCAGGTGTAAGGCTTCGTGCCCCTACGACGCGATCGCCCACAGGATCCGCCCCTGCGCATCGGCGTGCGGCGTCAAAGCCATAACGAGCGACAAATACGGCAGAGCGCAGATAGACAACGAAAAGTGCGTTGCGTGCGGTCAGTGCATGTCGGCTTGCCCCTTTGGCGCGATAGCCGATAAATCGCAGATATTCCAGCTTATACAGGCTATCAAAAAGGGCGACGAGATAGTCGCGGCGGTCGCCCCCGCAATAATAGGTCAGTTCGGACCTAAGGTCACCCCGGGCAAGCTCAAATCGGCGTTGCTTGCGCTGGGCTTCAAAGACGTGTACGAAGTGGCGGTAGGCGCGGACGTCGGCTGCATTGCCGAAGCGCACCATTACGTCAAAGAGGTGGCGACGGGCAAACTGCCATTCCTTTTCACCAGCTGCTGCCCCGCGTGGGCGGTCCTCGTCAAAAAGCAGTTCCCCGACCTTGCGAGCGAAGTCTCCGAAGAGCTTACCCCCATGGTCGCCACGGCGCGTTCCATCAAGGTCAACCGCCCCAACGCCCGCGTCGTCTTTATTGGACCGTGCGCCGCAAAGAAACTGGAGGCTTCAAGGCGAACCATTCGTTCGTTCGTCGACTTTGTAATAACTTTCGAGGAGCTTGACGGAATGTTCGCGGCAAAGAACCTCAACCTCGAAGAGCTTGAAGAACTGCCCGTCGTGTTCAACGCTACGGGCGCGGGCAGAGGATACGCCTGCGCGGGCGGCGTTGCGAGCGCGATAGAGCAGTGCATAAACGAGTACTATCCCGGAACGCCCGTAAAGATAGAGCACGCCGAGGGGCTTGCCGACTGCCGCAAGATGCTCACCCTTGCAAAGGCGGGCAAACTCAACGGATATATGATAGAGGGAATGGGCTGCCCCGGCGGTTGCGTTGCGGGCGTGGGCACGATAATTCCCCCCGAAAGGGCGAAAATAGCCGTCGAAATGACGGTCAAGGCAAGCGAGGAAAAACTCCCGCCCATCGATCTGGAGAACCTCGCCGAAAAACTTTCGAAAATGGAATAATTCCTTTCGCGTTTGTAACGTCCTTTTGAGCGACTTTGCAAATAAAACCCCGCAAAAGGGAGATACTTAAAATATGTACGATTGTGCGATAATAGGCGGGGGTCCCGCGGGGGTATCCGCCGCGCTGAATCTGAGTATCTCAGGCAAGAACTTCATATGGCTGGGAAGCGCGGGAGGCTCGCGGAGAGCCTCCCGCGCGGAGCTTATAAAAAATTACCCCGCTCTCCCCGACATAACGGGCGAGCAGTTCATGTGGGCGTTACTAAACCACGCCTCGTCCATGGGGATAGAGCTTACCGAAAAGGTCGTTTCGGGCGTATACGACACGGGCGGCAAGTTCTCCGTGCTTGCGGGCAACGACTGTTTCGAGGCAAAGACAGTAATTTTATGCACGGGCGTTGCGCAGATAAAGCCCGCCGAGGGCGAGGAGCTGTTTTTGGGCAGAGGCGTAAGCTACTGCGCCGTGTGCGACGGCAACCTCTACAAGGGCAAAAAGATCGCCGTCATATGCTACGAAAAGCAGTTCGAGAGCGAGGCGAAGTTCCTTGCGGAACTCTCGGCGCAGACCGTGTTCGTTCCCCTTTATAAGAACTGCGAACTGACTTCGCCCAAGATAAAGTTAAAAAACACCCCGCCCATAGCGTTCGAGGGCGATACCCGTTTAAGGCGGGTGAGGTTCAAAGACGGCGTCGAAGAGGTCGACGGGGCTTTTATATTGAAGAGCGCGGTCTCGCCCGAAATTCTCGTCCACGGCTTAAAGACCGAGGGCGGGCACATCTCAGTCGACCGCGCGCAAAAGACCAACATCGAGGGCATATTTGCCGCGGGCGACTGCACGGGCAGACCCTATCAATACGCCAAGAGCGTGGGCGAGGGCAACGTCGCCGCACATTCTGCGGTGGAATATCTTGCGGAGAAAGGCTTATGAAATTCATCGAATACACCGTCCACACCACAAGCGAGGGGAGCGAGCTCGTCGCCGACGTAATGTGGCGGTATACAAATTACGGGGTCGCTATTTCCGATATCAAAGACGTCATCGCGCTCCAAAACAACAAGACCGCCTTTTGGGATTACATAGACGACGGGGTTACAAAGGATCGCGGCGACGTTCTGGTCAAGGCGTTCGTTCCCGCCGACGAGGCGGACAAGGTTCTCCCCCGCATACGCGCCGACCTCGACGAGGCGGCAAAAAACGGCGAGGGCTTGATCTTTTTCGGAACGCTCGAAACTTCCCGCCGCGAGGTCGAGGGCGACGATTGGATAGAGATCTGGAAAAAGCACTTCCGCCCCATTCACCTCGGCTCGGTGGTAGTCTGCCCCGAGTGGATAGAGTACTCACCAAAAGAGGGCGAAAGGGTGGTAAAGCTCGATTCGAATATGGCGTTCGGCACGGGCGAACACGAGACGACGGCAATGTGCGTGGAGCTGTTGCAGGAGTACTTAACGCCCCAAAGCGTGTGTATCGACGTGGGGTGCGGAAGCGGAATTTTGGGAATTTCAGCCGTAAAGCTCGGCGCGAAGTTCGCCTATCTCACCGACGTTGACTATATTGCCGTCGAAAGCGCGAAGCACAACGCACAGCTAAACGGCGTTTTCGAAAAGGTGACCGTCGCCCACGCAAACCTTTTGGACGACAGCAACGTTAAAGGCGACATTATGCTTGCGAATATCACCGCGCCCATCTTGTGCGCCCTCGCGCCCGCTATCCCCAAAAACCTCAAAAGGGGCGGAACGCTCATATTGAGCGGCATAATAGACCCTTATCTTCAAGAGGTGATAAACGCATACGCGGCGCAGGGGCTGAGCCTTATAAAAAAAGTGCGCAAGGGGGAGTGGTACGCCCTCTCGTTCGGGTATTGATATGAGCGTTCCCAAAAGATTTTTTTCGGAGAATATAAACTACCCCGAGACTACCGAGACGGAGCTTGTCGGCGAGGAGTTCAACCACGCCCGCAACGTTTTAAGGGTGGAAGAGGGGAGCGAGATAGTGCTTTTGGACAACCGCGGCAACGAGTACGCGGGGATAGTTTCAAAGGTAAAAAAGTCGAGCCTTTCGGTACATATCACGGGCGCGTTCAAGGGCGAAAAAGAACCCAAAAAGGAGATATATCTGCTGTGCGGCGCGCTCAAAGGCGACAAGACCGAGTTAGCCGTGCAAAAGGCGACCGAGCTTGGGGTCAGCCGCATAGGCGTTTTTTCCTCGGAGTACTGCTCGGCGTATATGAACGAAAACAAGCTCGCCCGCCTGAACAAAGTTGCGCGCGAAGCCGCCAAACAGTGCCTCCGATCCTGCGCCCCCGAGGTGCTCTATTTTAACGATTTTCAAAGCGCGCTCAGGTCCGCCGCGGGCTATGCGGGCAAATATATGGCGTGCGAGTTCATAGAAGAGGGAGAAGTCTCGCTATCCTCCGCCGTCTTTCCCGCCGCTGTCGCCGTGGGGAGCGAGGGCGGATTTTCGGAGGAAGAGTTCGCCCTTGCAAAAAAAGAGGGCTTTGCGGGAATAACGCTCGGCAGGCGCATACTCCGCGCCGAAACGGCTTGCGTCGCCGCCGTTGCCCTGCTTGCCTATTTTGCGGGGGAACTTCAATGAAAGCCGTTGTGTTCACCCTCGGCTGTAAGGTAAACGAGGTAGAGTCCGAGCAGATAACAGAAGGTCTCAAAGAGTTGGGCTGGCAGGCGAGCCAAACGCTCGGCTACGCCGATCTGTATATCCTGAACACTTGCGCCGTCACCCGCGAAGCCGAAAAAAAGAGCCGCCAGCTCATAGCCCGCGCGCGCAGATTCAACCCCGCCGCCGAGGTTTACGTGTGCGGCTGTGCAAGCCAAAAATCGCCCTCGCAATATTCGCAAAAGGGCGCGGCGTTCGTGTGCGGCACGGAGAACAAGGTTAAAAAAGTATTAAAGGAAATAGCTTCGCGCTTTCCCGAAGTTCCCTGTATGGCGGGCGAAGAGGGGGAACGCGCGGATAATACGGCGTGCGCGGAGAGCGATAATAGCGCGGCGGGCGCGGAGAGCGGGGGAAGCCCCGAAAAGAGCGGTCGCACCCGCGCGTTCATCAAAATCGAGGACGGCTGCAACAACTTCTGCACCTACTGCATTATCCCCTGTTTAAGGGGGCGGGAAGTTTCGCGCCCGCTCGAAGAGATCGTCGCCGAAGCCGAGAGCTGTCCCGCGCCCGAGATAGTGCTTACGGGCGTCAATATTTCGGCGTATTCGGACGGCGGCAGAGGGCTTAAAGAGCTTGTCCTCGCGCTGTCGCACGTCAAAAAGCGCGTGCGGCTGGGGTCGCTCGAGTGCAGAGTCATAGACGGCGATTTTCTGAACGCCCTTAAAGGGCTTTACGATTTCGCCCCGCAGTTTCACCTTTCATTGCAGAGCGGTTCAACGGCGGTTTTAAGGGCGATGAACCGACATTACACGCGGGAGCAAATTATCGAAAAATGTCAATATATATACAGTTTTTTTCCCGAAGCGGCGATAACTTGCGACATAATAGCAGGCTTCCCCACCGAGAGCGAAAGCGACTTCGAAGAGAGTATTTCGATAATAAAAGAAGCGCGGCTTGCGCGCGTGCACGCCTTTGCCTTTTCCCCGCGCGAGGGCACGGCGGCGTTTAAGATGAAAGATCTTCCCGCGGCGGTAAAGACGGAGCGGCTCAAAAGGCTCATCGAAGCGGGCGAGCGCGCGGAGAGGGGGTACATAACGTCGTTTATCGGAAGGGAGCTTACGCTCATAGTCGAAAAGTGCGAGAACGGCTATGCCTCGGGATATACGGGAAACTACATAAAGGTCTACGCGCCGTGTAACGCAAATAGCGGCGACCGCTTAAAAGTCCGTTTAACTTCCCTTTATCTCGACGGCTCTCTCGCCACCGTCCTCGAAAGGGAGTAAAGCAGGCGGAATATTATTCCAAATAATAACGGAGCAACATAATCAAAAACATCAACATATATTCAATTTTTCAAAAAGGAGTAACCCAACAATGCTCAACGAAAACTGCATTTTCTGCAAAATCATCAAGGGCGAAATACCCTCGAAAAAGGTGTTCGAAAACGACGAAATGCTCGTATTTGCGGACATCGAACCCAAGGCAAAGGTCCACCTTTTGGCAGTTCCCAAAACCCACTTTAAGCTCCTTTCGGAAGCGGGGGAAAAGGAGCGCGCGACCATTGCGCGCATGTTAGCCGCGCTCCCCGAAATAGCCGAAAAAAACGGCTGTAAAAACGGCTACCGCCTTGTCGTCAATCAGGGCGACGACGCGGGTCAGACCGTTCCCCACCTGCATATTCACGTGCTCGGCGGCGAAGTTCTCGGCTGGTAAAGCAAGTAAGGTCGGTAAAAGCGGAGAAAGGTTAAAAAAGTCGGCGGGATAATTCCACATAATCAAACCCCCGAGCAATAAAAAACTTCAATATATATTCAAAAACTTCAATATATATTTAAAAATCCACTTAAAACAGGCGGCAAAAAATTATGATCTACACGATAAAGAACAACTATTTATCCCTTTCGGTGAACAGCGCGGGCGGGAGCATGACCTCGCTCAGATATCTGCCCGCCGACGACGAGCGGCTTTGGCAAGGCGGCGAGGGCTGGGCAAGCCGGGACGTGGTTATATTCCCCATATTGGGGCACGCAGACAAATTCACGGCAAAGGGCAAGGAGTTTTCGCCCCGCTCCCACGGGCTTGCGCGCTACGCAAATTTCGCCCTTTCGGACATATTCGAAAGCGACGGGGAAAGCCGCATAACGCTTAGCTTTTGCTCGGACGAGAACACCTTAAAGGAGTATCCCTACGACTTCGAGTTTTCGATAACCTACCGCCTTGCGGGCAACGAGGTGAGCGTTTCGTACTTCGTGCGCTCCCAAAAGGGCAAAATTCCCTTTTACGTGGGCGGACACCCGGGAATGAAAGCCCCCGGCGGCGAGGCTCTCATCGAATTTGAAAATTCCGAAAGCCCCATAATTTACCCCATAGGCGAGGACAGGGGCGTGCCCGTCGAACGGCTCGAACGCTTTGTCGCCAACAAGCAGTTTTTCGGGGAGTGCAAGACCTTTCAGCTCGGCTCGCTTTCGGGCGGCGCGATCTACGCCACCACGCGCGATGGCTACCGATACGCCTACCGCGCCGACTGTCCCGTGTTCGCCTTTTGGTCGAACGAAAAGGCGGGCGACTACGTGTGCGTTGAACCGTGGTGGGGGCTTAACGATTACCCCGCCGCCCCGCGCGAAATTACCTTAAAGCCCTTTATCAACTTCGCCAACGAAAACGGTTCGTCCTTTACATATACGCTTGCAATCGAAAAGATATAAAAAGCGTTTATTGTGTTTATTATAAGGAACGCCCCCGCGCGCCCATGGCGCGCGGGGGCTATTTTCATAAGGTGCAATTTTACAAAAACTCCGACCGCCGACCCTATCGTCCAACGCGCAACCGCGCGAGAATTTTTGTGAACAGCTATTTTTGTTTCGCTATACGCTGTGCGGTTTTGGCGACTTTGTCTTTGAGCGATTGCGGGGCGAGCACCTTAACCCTTCCGCAAAAGCCGAGTATTCTGCCCACGAGCGCGTCGTCGTCGGGCAGATTTATTTCGGCTATGAACTCGCCGCCGCGCGGTTCTATGGCGTCGATGCCCAGCCATTCCTCCGCGTCGGGGAGCGACGACTTTGCAATGAGCAATGTGACGGGCACGAGCCTGTCCTCGGAATAGCCGAAGTCGAGGGGAATGTCGCTTCGCTTAATTTCGCGCTTTTCGAACGTTCCGCCCGTGAACGCCGCGCTCTTTATTCTGCCTATCTTAAAAGTTCTCATCTTCTGTTTGGTATGGCAGAACGCGTAAACATACCACACGTTTTGCTTAAAGATCAGCACGTGGGGGTCTATCACCCTCTTCGAGTGCTCGCCCCCGCGCGAGATATAGTCCACCGAAAGGCTCAGTCTTTCGTTTACCGCCTTTTCGACCGTCCGCATCTTTTCGGAGAACTTGTCCCCGCCGTCCCACGTTCCGCCGTCCACGATGATGTTGCCGCTCACCGAAAAGCCGTTCACGCCGTATTTTATCCTGCTTTCGAGTTTTTCGCGCGCGGAAATTACGTTTTCGTCGTGCACCTGACTTGCCATTGCGTTGAGCGCGTTGATGGCGGCGGCGTACTCCTCGCGCGTGAAATAGCCCGCGGGCAGGCGGAACGTATCGGCGATAGTCAGCCCGCCGTATCTGCCGCGCGTTACGTCCACGGGCACGCCGCACACGTTCAGCTCCTCAACGTAGCGATACACGCTCCTCACCGAAATTTCGTATCTTTCGGCAATTTCCCTCGCCGTCACCTTTCTTTTCGACAGCAGTAAGGTCATAATTTTCAGCATTATCTGGTATTTCATCGCAAAACGCTCCATATTATAAATTCGTAACGAGTTTACTCAAAAAAATTTTATCATACATGACAGAATATGTCAAGTTTATTTGATAAAATCAAGGCGTAAACATAAAGGAGCGGAAAATGACCTTACCCGAATACGTAAAAAGACAGATACAGATTTTAAGATACGGCAAGCCCTCGGGGGATATTTCGGCGAACCGAAAGGGGGGCGATCCTTCCCGCGGGGCAAAAGTTTGCACAATTGCAAATGTGACCGCGGATAAATGCGCAACAGCTTTTGCCGCAAGTTCAACGGCAAATTCACCCGCGGATATTGCCCTTTCAACTGCCCTTTCGGCGCAAAGTTTTGCCGCGACGGCGACCGCGCGGGAGCAGTCCGCAAGGGCGTTTGCGCATACGCAAGCCGTCCGCGAAGAACTGCTTTCGGAGCTTGATAGCTTGCGCGGGCTTAACCTTGCCGAAAGAACGCGCGCCCTCTGCAACGCGTAAATCAAAAGGGTAAATCAAAGTCGCAACTCAAAGGCGCAAATAAAAGGCGTAAACCAAAGGCGTAAAAGCAAATAATCGGCGCAAAAAGCAAGTTTAACCGCGCCCCGAAAATAAGGTAAAAGCCGTATAAAAAAGCCGCCTGCGCGCTCCCCCGAAAGGGGGCGGCGCGCAGGCGGCGGCGCGTTGGTCAACGCATACTGCGGGGGCAATCGTCAAAAACACACGGTTCAGAACTGTTTTACGACCAGCCTTTCGACGAGCGCGATAAGCGCGTACATTCCGCCCGCAAGCACGCAGAGGATAAATGTAGCCGACATAACGAGGTCGAGCTTGAACACCTGCCCGCCGTAGACTATAAGATACCCCAGCCCCGCTTTCGACACGATATATTCGCCCATGATAGAGCCTATCCACGCCAGCCCCACGGCTACTTTCAAGGTGTTCATAAGGGTGGGGAGCGAGGCGGGCATGACGAGCTTTTTAAGGGTGGTCAGCTTGCCCGCGCCCATGGCTTTCATAAGCGTGAGTTTGGTTTCGTCCACCGCCAAAAATCCCGCAAGCGTGTTCATAATGCAAACTATAAGCGACACTATGACGGTCATAAAGATAATGGCGGTGTTGCCCGTTCCCAGCCAGATTATAATGAGCGGTCCGAGCGCGATCTTGGGCAGTGAGTTCAGAACGACAATATAGGGTTCGAATATCCTCCTCAAAGTCTCGCTCGACCACAGCGCGACGGCGATGATATATCCCAGCGCAACGGCTATAAAAAAGCCCGCCACCGTCTCGCCGAGGGTTATTCCCACGTGGTAAAAGAGCGTGCCGTTCGCATAAAGCCCGCCTATGGTCTGCGCCACGCGCGAGGGCGAACTGAAAATGAACGAGTCGATAACGTTGAACCGCGCAAGCAGTTCCCACAGCCCCAGCGCGGCGACGAGCATCGCCCAACGCATTATTGTTACAAATATGTTTTTTCTCTTGCGCTTTTTGAGGTACGCAAGGTGTTCGCGTGAAAAATTTTGTTGTCTTTTCATCTTTTGAAATTCCCGATTGAAGTAATAGTTCCGCCCGCCGTATCAACGGTCGAACGCGACCGCCTTTTCTAAATGCCCAGCTCCCGCCGCAGCACCTCGAAAGTCGAGGCAAACAGGGGGCTTTGCCGTCTTTCCTTCGGGTTCGAACCGAAAGCAATTTTATGTTCGCCCACGACCGTCGCGGGTCGCGCGGAGAGCACGACTACTTTATCCGAAAGGGCTATCGCCTCCGAGATGTCGTGCGTGACCAAAAGAGCCGTCTTTTGTTCGTTCTTTATTATCGACTGCACGTCGTCGCACACTTCGAGCCTCGTCTGATAGTCGAGCGCGGAAAAGGGTTCGTCCAAAAGGAGGATATCGGGTTCGGCGGCGAGCGTTCTTATCAGAGCCGCCCTCTGCCGCATGCCGCCCGAGAGCTGCGAGGGGCTTTTTTTGAGGAAGTCTTTAAGCCCGTACTTTTCGGCAAGGGCGACGGCTTTTGCCCGCATTTCGGCGGTGTTGCGCTTTTTGACTTCGAGGGGTAAAAAGATATTCTGTTCTACCGTTCGCCACTCGAACAGCGCGTCGCGCTGCAACATATAGCCGAACGTCCCGCCGCCCCTTTCGATAACGCCCGAAGAGGGGGAAATAAGCCCCGCCGCAAGGGAGAGGATAGTCGACTTCCCGCACCCCGACGGACCTATTACCGAAACGAAATTTCCCCTTTCGACTTCGAAAGAAAGGCAACGCACGGCGCAGGTCTCGCCCGATCCCGTGTGATAGGTATAAGATATGTCTTTGAATTTCAGCATTTTAAGGTAAACCCCTGCGCCGCTTGCCGCGCGGGGCTTTGCGCCCCGCGCGGCGCATTTGCGCCGTTATTTATTGTAGATCTCTTTATATACCTTGTCGGCGGTCTCGGTGAGAACGAGGTCTGCAAAGGGCACTCGCCTTTCAAGTTCGCCCGCAAGTTCAATAACGTCCTGCAACTTGTTGAACGCGCTCTCTTTCATGGCGGCGTTCTCCACCCACGCGTCGATAGCCTTGTAGTTGTCGAGCGCGGTTTTAAGCTGTTCGGCGGGCGTTCCGTCGAAGTACGCTTCGAGTTTTTGCGCGGCGATCGCCGAATCGGTCTCGTTTACGTATTTTACGGCTTTGGTCATTGCCCTCAAAAAGCCCTCTATCTTTTGGGCGTGGGAGTTTATATAGCTCTCCTTTGCCATAAAGCAGGTGTAGGGTATTTCGCCCGACTTTTCGCCCACGGAGGCGACGATATAGCCCTTGCCCGCCTTTTGATATTCGCTTGCGACGGGTTCGAACATCGTGCAGTAGTCGCCCACTCCGCTCTCGAACGCGGCGGTCATCATGTTGAACGCAACGTCGTAGTTGAGGTTAGCTTCAACGCCGTCCTGTTTAAGGACGTATTCGAAGGTCATCGCGGGCACGCCGCCCTTTCTTCCCGCAAGGATATTCTTGCCCGCAAGGTCGCTCCACGAAAAGTTTGGTTCGGGCTTTCTTCCTACAAGAAAACTTCCGTCGCGCTTTGTCAGCTGTCCGAAAACTTTGGGCATATCGTCGCTGCCGCCTATCGCAACGTAGATAGCCGCTTCGGGACCGCAGAACCCCACGTCCGCTCCCCCCGAGAGCACGGCTGCCATAGTGGCGTCCGCGCCCCCGCCGTTAGTCAGTTCTATCTTAAAGCCCTCGTCCTCAAAATACCCCAGCGCGTCGGCGAGGTACATGGGGGCGTAGAACACCGAGTGAGTGACTTCGTTTATTCTTATAACGTCGTCCGCGGCGGGAGCGCAGCCCGCTACGGATATCGGCACGATCAGCGCGCAGAGCGCGGCGACCGCAGTGCATATCAGCTTCTTTTTCAATTGTATCTCCTTAAAAATTTAATAATACATACTATGCGGCGGCGTTTCGGATTGACAATTGCCCGCAAACTGTTTTATAATAATTCCGTATTTGCTTAATTAAAAAAATAACCGTACAGGGCAAGGTACGGAATCTTTTAAGGTCGGTTCACCTATGGAAAAAAAGTACGATCCCAAACAGTTCGAAGAGAGACTTTACAAGGAGTGGGAGAATAGCGGCTGCTTCAAGGCGGTGCGCGACGACAAAAAAGTCCCCTTTACGATAGTAATGCCGCCCCCCAACGTCACGGGTCAGCTCCACATGGGGCACGCCATGGACTGCACGTTGCAGGATACGGTAATACGGTTCAAAAGAATGCAGGGCTACTGCGCCCTCTGGCTTCCGGGCACCGACCACGCCTCGATAGCCACCGAGGTCAAAGTCGTCGAAGAGATAAAAAAAGAGGGGCTTACAAAGCAACAGCTCGGCAGAGAGGGCTTTTTGGAGCGCGCGTGGGAGTGGAAGGATAAGTACGAACAGCGCATCTGCGGACAGCTCAGAAAGCTCGGCTCTTCGTGCGATTGGTCGCGCCTTGCGTTCACAATGGACGAACGCTGTTCCAAAGCCGTTCGCGAGGTGTTCGTCAACCTCTACAACAAAAAGCTCATCTACCGCGGCGACCGCATAATAAATTGGTGCACGGAGTGCCGATCCGCCCTTTCGGACGTCGAAGTGGAGTACGCCGAAGAGCAGGGCAAGTTCTGGCACATAAAATATTACCTCGAAAATTCCGATAAATATATTGAGATCGCCACCACCCGCCCCGAGACCATGTTCGGCGACACCGCCGTCGCGGTCAACCCCGCCGACCCGAGGTATAAAGACTTCATAGGCAAAAACGTGGTAATTCCCGTCGCGGGCAGGGCTATCCCCGTCGTCGCCGACGAACACGCCGATATGGAGTTCGGCACGGGCGCGGTAAAGATAACCCCCGCCCACGACCCCAACGACTTCGAAGTGGGCAAGCGTTGCAATTTGCCCTCGATCCTCGTCATGAACGACGACGGCACTATGAACGCCAACGCGGGGAAATACGAGGGGCAGGACAGATACGTCTGCCGCGACAACCTCGTAAAGGAGCTCGAAGAGGGGGGATATCTCGTAAAGACCGTTCCCCACGCGCATAACGTCGGGCACTGCTACCGCTGTAATTCGGTGGTGGAACCCATGGTCTCGCGGCAGTGGTTCGTAAAAATGGACGAGCTTGCCCGCCCCGCCATCAACGCCGTTATGGACAAAAAAGTTATCTTCATTCCCGAACGGTTCGCCAAAATATACTACAATTGGATGGAGAACGTAAAGGATTGGTGCATATCGCGCCAGCTTTGGTGGGGGCACCGCATACCCGTGTGGTACTGCTCCGACTGCGGCGCGGAGATCTGCGAAAAGACAGACCCTACTGTCTGCCCCGAGTGCGGTTCGAAAAATATTACTCAGGACGAGGACGTGCTCGACACGTGGTTCTCGTCCGCGCTCTGGCCCTTTTCTACAATGGGCTACCCCGACGACACTTCCGATCTCGAATACTTCTACCCCACCGACCTGCTCGTCACGGGCTACGATATAATCTTTTTCTGGGTTTCGAGAATGATCTTCTCGGGGCTTGAACACATGCGCAAAGTGCCCTTCCGCGACGTGCTCATGCACGGGCTTGTGCGCGACGAAAAGGGCAGAAAAATGTCGAAGAGCCTCGGCAACGGCGTCGACCCCCTCGAAGTTATAAATAAATACGGCGCAGACAGTTTGCGGTTTTCGCTGTTGCAGGGCGTCGCCCCCGGCAACGATACCCGCTACTCCGACGCAAAGGTAGAAGCGTGCGCCAACTTTATGAATAAGATATGGAACGCCAGCCGCTTCGTGCTAACCAACTGCGAGGGGAGAGAGATAAGATCCATTTCGGAAGTAAAGCTCACCGCGGCGGACAAGTGGATAATTTCCCGCCTGCAAGCCGTGATACGCGACGTCACCCTCACCCTCAACAAGTACGAATTGGGCGTTGCGTGCCAGCTTTTGTACGACTTTATGTGGTCGGACTTCTGCGATTGGTATATCGAGCTTACAAAGCCCGCGCTCTACGGCGCGGACGGGGCTAAAAAGGACGGCGCGCTCGCCGTTCTCAAATTCGTGCTCGAAAACGCAATGAAGCTGTTGCACCCCTTTATACCCTTTATCACCGACGAGATCTACCGCAACATACCGGGAACGCAGGGCACCGTTATGCTTGCCGAGTTCCCGAGGTACAACTCAAAGCTCGCCTACAAAAAGGACGCGGCGGCGTTTGCGGGAGTTATGGACATAATAACGGCGGTCCGCGCGGCAAAGACCGAGCGCGAGTGCGCCCCCTCCAAAAAGGTCAGCCTCTATATAATTTCCGAGCAAAAGCGGCTCATCTCCGCCAACGAGGACAGTATCCTCAAACTTGCGGGGGCTAAGGACATCACCTTTATAACCTCCGCGGAAGAGGCGGGCGAAAACGCCGTTGCAAAGGTTCTTTCCACGGGCACCGTTTTCATTCCTATGGGCGATCTTGTCGACGCCGAAAAGGAGAGAGAGAGGTTACAGGCGGAACTCGAAAGGGTAACGGCGGAACTGCGCCGCGCCGACGGCAAGCTCAACAACGCGGGCTTTATGCAAAAAGCCCCCAAAAAGCTCGTCGACGAAGAGCGCGCAAAGCTCGAAAAATATATCGCCATGCGCGAAAAAATACTCCAACAGCTTAAAAATTACAACTAAGGCATATGGCATACAATAAAGGACGTGGCAAACGCGCACGCAAGGCGGCGCGCCGTCACCCCAAACTTATTCTCATTTTAATAATTTTGCTCGTGCTCGTCATAGCTGCGGCGGCAATTCTGTGGTTCGTAAAGCCCGACCTCTATCACAAACTCATCGGAGCGGGAGACCACACCTTCGGCGAGTGGACGTACACCCTTCAACCCACATGTTCCAAAAAGGGCGAAAGGGAGCGCGAGTGTACGGTGTGCGGTCAGAAGCAAAAAGAGGAAGTCGCCGCAACGGGCGAACATACCTTCGACGGCGACGGCATTTGCATCGTGTGCGGAACGGACAAGAACTTTGCGGGCACTCCCGAGGGGGTCGCGGCAAGCGCGTTTTCGATGCACTTCATCGACCTCGGCAAGTTTGCGGGCGACAGTATCTACATAAAGGCAGGTGAAAACGACATTCTGATAGACGCGGGTTCGCGCGCCGACAGCGCGCCGCTCATCTGTCGGTATCTCAATTCCTACGTCACCGACGGAAAGCTCGAATACGTCGTCGCAACCCACGCCGATCAGGACCATATAGCGGCGTTCGCGGGGAGCAAGAGCGGTTCGGACTACACGGGCGTTCTGTACAACTTCAAGGTCGACAACCTCATAAAGTTCGACAACGTCGAAAAGAGCAAGAACAAGAACGAGAGCAACACAAACACGGTCTACGGCAAGTTCATGGCGGCGGTCGAACACGTGCGCGACGAGGGCGGAAATGTGTTCACGGCAAGTCAGTGTTACGAAGAGACGAACGGCGCAAAGCGGCAGTATTGGCTCGACGACGCGCACACCCTCTCGATGAATATCCTCTGGAACTACTACTATTACAACGTCAGCTCCGACGAGAACAACCACTCCGTTGTAACGCTGTTCACGCAGTCCACATCGTCGGGGAAGATAAACTGTCTGTTCACGGGCGACCTCGAAGAGGACGGCGAAAGGCGAATGGTCGACTACTATTCGTCGGAGAAATACGACGCCCTCGACGCAAAGTATAAAACCGAGTACAACGTTCTGCCCGAGGTAAAACTGTACAAGGCGGGACACCACGGTTCGGGTACTTCGTCCTCGCCCAAACTGCTCTCGGCGATAAAGCCCGAGTACGTCGCTGTCAGCTGTTGCGCGGGCGCGCCCGAGTACACCGTAAATCCCGACAACACGTTCCCCTATCGCAAGGTGTTCGAAAATCTTTTGAAGTACACCGATAAAATTTACGTAACGGGTCAGGCGATAAATCTGCCCGACCTCGAACAGAACGACAAGGGCGAAACGGTGTTCGCCGACCAGAAGTGGGACTACGAGCCTCGCAACGGCAACATGGTTTTCTACTTCAACAAGACCAAAGAGGAGAACGGCTTGCCCTTCGGCAGCTTAAAGCTCCTTTGTAGCAACGACGGCGTACCCATAACTTCCACCGACTGGTATTCGACCTACCGCTCCGCCATAGCATAATTCCGAAGATAATTTTAAGGGCAATAAAAAAACGGCACGTATGCACACCGTGCCGTTATTTGCTATCCCGCAAGGGTAATTTTGATATGCGGGTCAATAAAAATTCAACCTTAAAACTTTCGCCGCCGTATTTTCGGTAAATAATCAGCCGCAAATATATTGAAAAAATGACGGCTTTATGTTAAAATTAAAATGGCGTTACACAGGAGAAAGGTATATGAACATAATCGACGCGATCTATAACTTAGTCACAAAGCGAAATTTTAACATTGTATCTCAAACCATGGGTAAAAATCGTGTCAATAATGTCGGTTCCGCATTGGAAGAGTATATCAAAGATTTGTTTGCAAATTCTTTCGGCGTGCCGGCAACCCAAAAAAACAGCATTTGGAGCAAAACGTTTTCGTATTTGGGAAATAACAACAATCCCCACGACGCTATGTTGCGCGACGGCGATGCGATCGAAATCAAAAAACTCGAATCGGAGAGCAGTGAAATTGCCTTGAACAGCAGTTATCCGAAACATACACTCAGAAGTGACAGCACCATGATTTCAAAGGCGTGCAGAGAAGCCGAAAAGTGGACGGAAAAGGATATTATTTACGCGGTCGGAGTTGTCAAGAACGGAACATTGACAAGCTTATGCTTTGTGTACGGCAGAGATTATTGTGCTTCGGATGAGTGTTACAGCAGAATAAAGCGCACCATAAAAGAAGGAGTCGAAGGAATAGCGGGTATTGACTTTTCCGAGACGAACGAGCTGGGTAAAATACATAAGATAGATCCGTTGGAAATTACTTATCTGCGTGTTCGCGGAATGTGGGGAATAAAAAATCCGTGGTCGGTATTTTCTTATGTCTGCCAACGCGCCGCGAGCAAGAAATTTAATTTTATGTGCATTATAAACCGGGAAAAGTGGAAGGAATTTACCAATACAAATTTACTCACAAATTTGTCGGTCAACGGTTTTTCGATCGCGGACGTAAAGATAAAAGATCCCGATAATCCCGCGCATATGCAAGAAGCAAAATTAATCAGGTTTGCTGTTTAGGTAGCGCAATGAAATTGATAAGTTTATTCAGCGGCTGCGGCGGACTCGATTTGGGGTTCGAAAAAGCCGGTTTTGAAATTACGGTCGCCAATGAATTCGATCCTAAAATTTGGGCGACTTACAGAATAAATCACCCGGGCACGAAACTCATCGAGGGTGATATCAGGCAGATAGCCGCTGCCGATTTTCCCGACGAAGCGGACGGCATTATCGGCGGACCGCCTTGCCAGTCGTGGTCCGAGGCGGGGGCTTTGCGCGGCATCGACGATATCCGCGGCAAACTCTTTTTTGAGTACATAAGAATTTTAAGCGACAAAAAGCCCAAATTTTTTCTTGCGGAGAATGTCAGCGGTATGCTCGCAAACAGACACTCCGAAGCGGTCAAAAATATTTTCGGAATGTTTGAAGAGTGCGGTTACAACGTAACGTTGACGCTTGTCAACGCCAAGGATTACGGGATTGCGCAAGAGAGAAAAAGGGTTTTTTATATAGGGTTCAGAAAAGACCTGAATATCGATTTTAAGTTTCCCGAAGGTTCTACGACCGACGACTATAAAAAACTGACGTTGCGCGACGTAATATGGGATCTTCAATTCAGTGCGGTTCCCACTCTCGACAAAAACTATCATAATCCCGAAGCCGTAAACAATAACGAATATTTTACGGGCGCATTTTCCCCAATATTCATGAGCAGAAACCGCGTCAAATCATGGGACGAGCAGGCGTTCACCGTGCAGGCGTCCGGGCGGCAGTGTCAGATACACCCGTCCGCGCCTAAGATGATTCGCTTGTCGCAAAACAAGCGCGAGTTCGTTAAAGGTCAGGAGCATTTATACAGGCGCATGACCATAAGGGAGATAGCGAGAATACAGGGTTTTCCCGATACGTTCGGCTTTATTTACGAAAACGCAGACGACGCCTATAAAATGATAGGCAACGCCGTGCCGGTAAATCTTGCATTTGAAGTTGCGGTTGCGATAAAAAATGCATTATCAATGTAGTTATTTTTAAGCCTTGCCAGCACCCCGTCAAAACTTTTGGCGGGAAATATTCTACATTAACTTAAAAAATGTCATTTGCGCCCCCGCGGCGGAACGCCGCGGGGGCGCATTTTAACCGCCCCAACTGACGATCATGTCCGACCCGACGGCGTATCATATCCGCCCCAACCTCATATTTTGCCCGCCAACAAAACGCGATTTAAGTAAATTGCATAAATTTATTTGCCAATTTATAATAATAGTGCTATAATAGAGCCGTTATGGAAAAATTCGACTACACCCTGCGCGAGCTGATGCTCGCCCGCAGGCGCGAAAAACCCAAGTGTATACACAAGACGTGGGCAGATATTCCGTCGGGACTTAAAGCCGTTTTTACCGATATATGGCTTGCGGCTCAGCTTGCCGTCCTCGCGTTCCTCTACGCCTTTTTCGCCTATGTTTTCCCCGCGTTTTTCTATTTATCCATAGCGATCACGGTCTGCACCGCCCTCTACGTGTTCGTATGCGAACGCGACGCGCAGAGCAAATCGAGCTGGCTGTTTCTCTTTCTGGTATCCTTCGGATGCGGCTATATCGTCTATTTCCTTGCAAGCAAGCGCGTCTGCTACGGCTACGACAGAAAGCGTTACGCGCAGATCTACGCCCGCTCGAAGGAGTATTTGGGCGGGACCCGTCCCGAGTGCTCGCAGGCAGTTAAAAACGACTGCGAATATATCTACAACTCGGGGGGCTTCGTTCCCTATTGCAACACTCGGATAAAGTATTACGCCAACTCGCGCGATCTGTTCGAAAACCTGCTTTACGACCTTGAACAGGCAACCGAGTTTATCTTCCTCGAATTCTTCATAGTTGCCGACGGCGTTCTGCTCGAAAGGCTCATTCACGTTCTCTCGCGCAAAGTGCAGGAGGGAGTGGAGGTCAGGTTCCTCTACGACGACGCGGGCAGTCAGGGCGTGCTCACCGCCGCCACCAAAAAACGCCTGCGCGCGGCGGGGGTCGACTTTAAGGTATTCGCTAAGATGTTCGCGCCGTTCAGCTTCGGTCTGAACTTCCGCGACCACCGCAAGATAGTGGTCATAGACGGCAAAAAAGGCTACGTCGGCGGCTGCAACATTGCCGACGAGTGCATAAACCAACACAAAATGCACGGTCTTTGGAAGGATACAGGGGTCTCGCTCGAAGGCGAGGCGGTAAACGGACTTTCGCTCACGTTTTTAAGGCAATGGGAGTTCGCCACAAAGAGTACCGTAGACTACGGCAAATACGCGAACAGAGCCGAAAAGTTCGAAAGCGACTCTGTGGTCGTGCCCTATGCGGGCGGTCCCGAGATAGAGGAAGCCCTCTGCCGCGGGGTGTACGCCAACGTGCTTTCGGGCGCGCGCGAAAGAATTTACATGATGACGCCCTATTTCATTCCCGACGGCGATATGATAGCCCAGCTCATCGCAAAGGCGCGCTCGGGGGTGGACGTGCGGCTCGTGCTTCCCGCCGTGCCCGACTATCCGTTCATTTACGTTGTGTCGCGTTCCAACGCGGAAAGGCTCATGAAGAACGGCGTTAAGGTCTATTATATGAACCGTTACTTCGTGCACAGCAAGGTAATGCTCACCGAAAATTGTGTGACGGTAGGATCGGTAAACATAGATATGAGGGCGTTCTACGAGGAGTTCGACAACGGCGTTTACACCAACGACGAGGGAGTGATGAAAGACGCGCTCGCCGATTTCAACGAGATATTCGCCATGAACGAAGAGCAGGTACCCGCAAAGCACAATTTCTTTTATAATCTTATAGCGGGAGTGTTGAGAATAGTAAGCCCGTTGATGTAAAATAAAAATTGTTGCGGTAACGCCCAAAAACAGTTGACAAAATTGCAGTAATTTAATAGAATAATAAAGCCTTTGCAAAAGGGCTTGATATCGCGGGGTAGAGCAGCCAGGTAGCTCGTCGGGCTCATAACCCGGAGGTCGCGAGGTTCGAATCCCGCCCCCGCAACCAAATAATGCCGCCTGTCGGCGGCTATGGCGACGTAGCTTAGTCGGTCTATAGCGGCCGGTTCATACCCGGCAGGTCGGCGGTTCGAATCCACCCGTCGCTACCACA
>CANRDY010000031.1 GCA_947629515.1 uncultured Clostridia bacterium | reverse complement strand
ACTGTCATTTCGAGCGATATGACACGCGCCATAGGCGCGGGATTGAGCGAGATAATCCCCCCGTGGTCCGTGCTTGCCCTTTGAAACGCGAACCCTATTCTAAAATACTAACCACCTTATAAAAACCCCGCTATACTGCGGAATAGACCCGTTCGACGCGCTTCGCTTGCTCAGGGTGACAGTTATTATTAAAATGCGGCGTGGCGGGCTGTTTTACAGCCCGCCACGCCGCCTTCCATTCACCACAAATTACGCGCACTTTCAAAATTCCTACCCCCAATAACTTGTGTTTTTACGCGCGGTATGTTATAATTAAAAAGTATTTATTAATCATAATACGGAGTTTGCGAATGGAAAAGATAATTCTCGACGCAATGGGCGGCGACAACGCCCCCGCGGCAACCGTGCAGGGCGCGGTCGAAGCGCTTAAAAACGACAACGGGCTATACCTCATTTTAACGGGCAGAAAAGCCGAAGTGGAGGCGGAGCTTAAAAAATATACATACGATACCTCCCGTCTCGAAATAGTCGACTGCCCCGACGTAATAGGCATGAACGACATTCCCACCGAGGCGGTAAAGCGCAAAGATTCCTCGCTCATGGCGGCATATTGGATGCTCAAAAAGCAAGAGGATGTCTGCGCGCTCGTCACCGCGGGTTCAACGGGCGCGACGATAGTCGGCGGACAGCTCATTCTTGGCAGAATCCCCGGCGTAAAGCGCGCCGCTCTCTGCCCCGCCATACCCAACTCCCGCGGGGGCGTAACGCTCCTTTGCGACTGCGGGGCAAACGCCGAGTGCAAGCCCGTTATGCTCTGCCAGTTCGCCGTGCTCGCCTCGGCATACGCCAAAGTCGGGTTCGGCATAAAAGACCCCAAAGTCGGGCTTTTGAATAACGGAACCGAAGAGCACAAGGGCGATCCTCTCCGCCGGACGACGTACGGCTACTTAAAGGAGATGAAAGCCATCAACTTTGCGGGCAACGTCGAGGGGCGCGACATAATGCTCGGCGACATCGACGTCGCCGTCACCGACGGCTTTTCGGGCAATATCGCCTTAAAGTCCATCGAGGGTTGCGGCAAGATGATTTTGGGGGTAATGAAAAAGGAACTCTCTGCGACCGTCCGCTCGAAAATAGGCTATCTTTTCGCCAAAAAAGCCATAGGCAAAATGCGCTCGCAGCTCGACTTCGACAAAGTGGGCGGCGCGCTCCTTTTGGGGCTGAAAAAAACCGTCATCAAAAGTCACGGTTCGTCCAAACCCCAAACCATAGCCGCGGCGATCGCCAACGCCGCCGCCATACACCGCAACGGGCTTGTGCCCGCCGTCGAAAAAACGCTTAAAGAGGTCGACCTCGAACACCTCATCACGGAGGAATAATTTGGAGTTTTCGGTCGCGGAGAGCCGTATCGGCTATTGCTTTAAGGATAAAGACCTTTTGGAAAGGGCGCTCACCTTGCCGTCGGCAAATATCGGCAAGAACAATCAAACGCTCGAATTCTTTGGGGATTCCATTCTTGAATTTCTCGTCTCCGAGCACATATTTGCCAACGGGCGCGACGAGGGCGAGCTGACCGAACTTCGCAAGCTCTACGTCTCCGACAGCGCGCTCAGACCCGTGTCCGAACAGCTGGGGCTTGACAAGCTCCTCATAAGGGGCGCGGGCGACACCGCCAACAAAAAAGCCGTGCCCTCGGCATACGAGGCGGTCCTCGCCGCAATTTACCTCGACGGCGGAATGGAAGAAGCCCGTAAGTTCGTTTTAAGAACCATAAATTTCAACGTCGTCCGCCGCGATCGCAACTACAAGGGCGATCTGCAGGAACGTCTGCAAGCCATAGGAATGACCCCTCCCGAGTACATTTCCGAAAGCACGGGAACGCCGTCGTCGCCTTATTTTCGGGCGCGCGTTATGGTGAACGGCAAATACTACTTCGGCGAAGCCTCAAAAAAACAGGAAGCCGAACAGCTTGCCGCCAGATCCGCCCTCGACGGCTTTCTCCCCTCAAAGCGCAAATAAATCGTCTCTCCAAAAAAAGCGCAAATAAATCGCCGCCAAGCGGAAATAAATCCCCCGCAAATCGCCCCCCCCCAAAAAAACCGCAACAAAACTGCCCGTAAAGCGGGGGAACGTTCCAACCAAAACAAGTAAAAAAACCAACTAAAACGGTAAAAAATATGTTGACATTCAAGCAGATACAACTCATAGGCTTCAAGTCGTTCGCCGAAAAAACGGTAATACCCCTCGGCGACGGCGTGACCTGCATAGTCGGACCTAACGGCTGCGGCAAGTCGAACGTTGCCGACGCGATAAGGTGGGTACTCGGCGAGCAGTCGCCCAAGATGATGCGCGGTTCGCAGATGATGGACGTCATTTTCAACGGCACCGAAAAGCGGCGCAAGATGTCCTTTTGCGAAGTAACTCTCACCTTCGACAACTCCCAAAAGATATTCAACACCGACTCGGAGGAAGTGGAGATGACCCGCCGCCTTTACCGCGACGGCACAAGCGAATACCTTTTGAACCGCGAAAAGAAGAGAATGAGGGATCTTACCGATCTACTTCACGGCGCGGGAGCCGCCAAAGAGGGCTACTCGATAATAGGTCAGGGCAGAATAGAGCAGATAATGAACGCCCGCCCCGAGGACAGGCGTTCGATATTCGAAGAAGCCACGGGCATAATCGTGCTCAAAGACCGCAAGAACGAAGCCGAGCGCAAGCTCGCCGCCTCGAAGGACAATTTATACCTCTTTGTCCAGACCATGAAAGAGCTTGAAAAGCGTTTGCCCATATTAAAGCAACAAGCCGAAAACGCCCTTATATATCGCGAAATCGAGCAAAATTTAAGGGTGGAAGAGGCGAACGCGTACATAGTGCTCTACGAAAAGTCCGACGGCGAAAAGCAGGGACTTGTCAACGCGGGCAAGCTCATGGAAGAGCGCATAAAAGAACTCGAAGCCCGCAACGAGGAACTCATTATCCGGTACCGCAAAAGTCAGGACGAGCTGTCCGCCGCCGACGTGGAGGCGCAGGAGCTGAACGAAAGGATACGCATATACGAAGTAGGCATCGAGCACAATAACGGCGAATCGCGCGTGTTCACCGAAAAGGCGAACTCCGCCCGCACCCAGCTTGCCGACGCGCAGGAAAAGCTCGCGTATTCCTCGAAGCGCATAGAGGAGATAGACCGCGAAATAAGCCGCAGTCAGTCTCAGATGGGCAAGAACGTCGACGAGGTCGAACTTCTCCGTAAAAAGGGCGAGGCGTTGCAGGCGCGCATAGGCGAGCTGTCCGCCAAAATTACAGAGTACGAGGTAATGACGGGCGAGCACCGCAAAAAGATACTCGAAACGTTCAAAGACCTTTCGGAGATGAGCGAGAACATAGGCTCGCTCTCCGCCCGCAAGGAACTGCTTTTGGAGAGGGTGAGCGAGATAGAAGCCGAGATGTCGGCTATTCGCGCCGAGCGCGACAAAATGGCGGCGGAGTACGACCAATGCCTCAAAAAGAACGACGAAACCACCCGTTTTCTCGACAACGAAAACTCCCTTCTTGAAGAGGCGGAAAACAAAGTTGCGGAGTGCGAAAACAAAGTACAGTTCATAATACGGCAGATATACGACGCTCAGGCACAGCTCCTCAGCTTCAACGAAAGCCTTTCCACCTACCGCGCCCTCAGGGAGAAGTTCACGGGCTACATACATTCGGTTCAGAAACTCATGAGCGACAGCCGTGAAAACGCCGAGCTTTCCTCGCGCATAATGGGGCTTATCGCCGACATAGTGACGTGCGGAAAGGAATACGAAGTCGCAATCGAAACGGCGTTCGGCGGCGCAATGCAGAACATTATCACCCGCACCCGCGACGACGCAAAATATCTTATAGAATACCTCAAACGCACCCGCGGCGGTCAGATAACGTGTTTGCCCGTCGAAGCCTTAAAACCCCGCTACGAGAACGACGAAATTCGTTCCGCCGTGCGCGAGACGGGAGCGATAGGCTTTGCGATAGACCTCGTTAAATTCGACAAGAAGTTCGAAAACGTCATTCATAATCTGTTGGGGAACACCCTCGTCGTCGACAATATCGCCAACGCAACTGTAATTTCGCGCAGATATCCGAGGGCTTTTAAGATAGTTACCCTCGACGGCGACGTAATTGCCGTAAGCGGTTCGATGACGGGCGGTTCGCGCCGCGACGCCGCGGGCAACCTTCTTGCCAACGAAAGGATAATAAAGGAGCTTGAAGAGAACGTCTCGGCAAAAGAGGCGTTTCTCGCTCGCGCGGACGGCAAAAAGAGCGAGGCGGAAAACGCCCGTGTAAGTGCTTCGGAAGAGCTTGTGTCTTTGAGAAAGCGGCTCGAGGACTGCCGCGTCGAACTTGCCGCCATAACCCAAAAGCAGACCGTTTTGTTGCAGAACATAGCCTCGTCCGAAAGCCGCTATGCCGCATACGGCGAACTGCTTTCGACCGTTCAGGGCAGATTAAAGGGGTTGGACAGCGAATATTCGGGGGCTTCGGGGAACGCGGACGACTTAAAACGCCGTTCCGACGAAACCTCGGCGCAGATCGACGACATGAGCGCGGAGTACGACAAACTCGTTGCGGCAAGGGGCGACGTTACGACAAAACTCAACGCCATAAATGTTGAAATAGCCTCGCTCGAAAGCGCGAGAAAGACGGGCGCGGAGAACATCGAACGCTTAAAGGAAGAGCGCAAGTCGGTGTACGACGACCTTGAAAGTTTAACCGCAAAGATACCTCAGATACAGGCGCAGGTCGAACAGTTTATCCGTCAGGCAGAACATTCCGCGCTCAACGCCGAGGAACAGGCGGCAGTCGATTCCTTGCGCGAAAAGATAGCAAAGGTCGCCGAACGCAAGAGCGAACTCAACGCGCTCATCAAGCAGACCGACGTAGAGCGCACCGCCAACGAAGCCGAAAGGGACAAACTCCTCGACCGCCGTCACAAGATAGACATAGCCGTCACCAAACTCGAAACCGAGCTTGAAAACGCCACCCGCCTTATGAGCGAGGAGTACGGCGAGGACTACGAGGGCTGTCTTAAATACAAGGTAGAAAACTACGAATACGTCGGCTCGAAAGAGCGCATACGTTCCTTAAAGATCCGCCGCGACAAACTCCGCGGCAACCTCAACGCCAACGCCGTCGAGGAGTACGAAGAGGCGTCGGCTGACTACGAGCACAAGCTCGTCGAAAAAGAGGATCTCGAAAAGGGGGTCGCAGACCTTCAATTCGCCCTCGACGACATTCGCAGCGAAATGCTGACAAAGTTCGAAGAGGGGTTCAACAAGATAAACGCCAATTTCTCGCGCACGTTCAAAGAGCTGTTCGGCGGCGGTCACGCCGAGCTTGAACTCGACTACACCGACTGCGACGACCCGCTCGACGCGGGCGTGGAGATCACGGCTTGTCCTCCCGGCAAAAAGCTCACCAAAATTTCACTGCTTTCGGGCGGCGAACGCGCGCTCACGGCAATAGCCATACTGTTTGCAATCATAGGCATGCGCCCCATGCCGTTCTGCGTGCTCGACGAAATCGAAGCCGCTCTCGACGAGGCGAACGTCGCCCGTTACGCGCGCTATCTCAAAAAGTTTGCCGAAAACACGCAGTTCATCGTCATCACCCACCGCAAGCCCACCATGGAAGAAGCCGACGTGCTCTTCGGCGTCACCATGGAAGAAAAGGGCGTATCAAAGATAGTATCGGTAAAACTCTCCGAGGTGGAAGAACGCCTCGGCGGCGACACCGTTATGTAAAGCGGCAACGCCGTTATGTAAAATTTTTGTTTAAGAACGCCCGCGCCGCGCTCATTAAAACAACGCCGTTATTAATAAACGGCAAAAACGACCGTCGCCCCGCCGCCATACAAAACGCCCCGCCGCCATATAAAATACGACGACAAAAAGGAGAAGAGATGGGACTTTTTTCAAAACTCAAAAACGCACTCAAAAAAACGCGCGAGGGGCTTTCCAACGCCCTTTCGGGTCTGTTTTCCAAAAATAAATTGGGCGACGAGTTCTACGACGAACTCGAAGAAATACTCATAAGCGCAGATATTTCGGTGACTACCGCCGAAGAGGTGGTCGAGGAGCTTCGCGCCGAAGCCAAACACGAAAAGCTGAAAGAGCGCGAGTTCGTCACCGATCTGTTGAAGGACGTGCTCGAAGAAAAGCTGTGCGAAGCGGAGATACCCCAAATCAAATATCCCGCCGTAATAATGCTCGTCGGCGTAAACGGCGTGGGCAAAACCACAACCGTGGGCAAGCTCGCCGCGTACTTTCTGCGGCAGGGCAAAAGCGTTACCGTAGCGGCGGCGGACACCTTCCGCGCGGCTGCTTCCGACCAGCTTGCAATATGGGCGGATCGCGCCAAAGTGCGCATAGTCAAGCACGAAGAGGGTAGCGACCCTTCCGCCGTGGTATTCGACGCAGTGTCGTCCGCCAAGGCGCGCGGCACCGACGTGGTCATCGTCGACACGGCGGGCAGGCTTCACGTAAAAGCCCACCTCATGGAAGAGCTTAAAAAGATGTCGAGGGTAGTGGAGAGGGAATATCCGCAGGCGGATTTTTACAAACTGCTCGTGCTCGACGCCACGACGGGCAACAACGCGGCAAGTCAGGCGGAACTGTTCGACGAAGCCGTCGACCTCGACGGCATAGTTTTGACCAAGCTCGACAGCTCGGCAAAGGGCGGGTTCGTCATTTCGCTGTGCAGCGAACTTCAGATCCCCGTTCTCTTTACGGGCGTGGGCGAAAAGATCGACGACCTCGAACCCTTCGATCCCGAGGAATTTATCGAGGGCATACTGTAAAGGGTACGTTATAAAAAGAGCTTGTTGAAATAAGGCTTTTCAAAAGCGACGGGCGGGGGAACTTACACCGTAAAAAGGAGCTTTTATGACCGAAAAAGAAAAGATGCTCAAAGGCGAATTATACCGCGTGGACGGCGAACTCTCTGCCGAGGGTGAACGCGCTCACGCGCTTTGCCGTGAACTCGGCGGAGACATTGCCCCGAGCCGCCGCGCCGAAATCGCACGCGAGCTGTTGGGAAAATGCGGAAAGACGGTTTGCTTAACGCAGGGCTTTTACTGCGACTACGGCTATAATATCGAAGTGGGCGAAAATTTCTACTGCAACTACGGCGTATGTATTTTGGACGTGTGCAAGGTGAAAATAGGCGACAACTGCCTCATCGGACCGCAAGTCGGAATTTACGCCGCCGCGCACCCGCTCGAAAGGGATATCCGCGTAAGCGGGCTTGAATACGGCAAACCCGTCGTCATAGGCAACGACTGCTGGATAGGCGGCGGGGCGATAATCAACCCCGGCGTAACTTTGGGCGACAACGTGGTAGTGGGAAGCGGCGCGGTGGTAACCAAATCATTCCCCTCGAACGTCGTAATAGCGGGCAACCCCGCCCGCATTATCCGCAAACTATAACGCCGTCCCGTCCCCGCCGCAACTGCGTTCCTTTCGCCGCTCCCCGACCGAAATTACAACGCCGTTCAATACCGTTCGCCGCCCCGACCGCAAACTATAACACAATTCAAACCCCGCAAAAAATTCCCCTCAACCCCATTCGTCGGGCAATATCCCCGCACGAATTAAAGTTTGACAGCCCAAAAGACGGCGGACGAAAAGCGTTTCGTCCGCCGTCTCTTTTCGGTGTGGAATTTACAGATCGTCCGCGTCCTGCACGGGTTTTCCCCCGTCAATCGGCGAACCTGTGTAACTTCCGTTGGGGTCGAAAGAGTCCTTAAACTTACTTGCAGTTCTTCGAGCTCTTGCCACAGCCTTTACCGCCGCAATCCTTGTTCTTCTGTGCATTGGACTGCTTGTTTTCGTTGGTCTTTTTCATATTTTCTCCTTTTCGAACGGAATGTGCAATTCAACTTCGCCCTGACTTGCGTTGCAAAGGGGACACCTGTCCCAGGCCTTTGTCGAAGTGTGCATGTATCCGCACTCGCCGCAAATATACAAAATAGGCGATTCGTTGCTGTAAAGCACGCCTTTTTTGAACGCCTCGTAAAGGTAATTGAAAACGGCTTCGTGCCGCACTTCAACCTGCGCTACAAGCCTGAAAAGGTTAGCGATATCCTTAAAACCCTCGTCCTCGGCGTCCTTCATAAAGGCGGGATACACTTCGGCGTGTTCCTTGTGTTCGTCCTCGGCGGCAAACTTCAAACTTTGTTCAATATCGCCGCCGTGATAGGGATAGCCCGCTTCAAGCTCGATATTGTCAAGTTTTTCGCCGCGTTTGTTGAGTTCTTCGAAGAACCGTCTTGCGTGCACGGTTTCGTTTTTGGCAATGGTTTTAACGGTATCCGCAAGGGTAATATAACCCTGCATAGTAGCCATACGCGCAATAAGCTGATACCTCATGCCCGCCTGACTTTCACCCGCAAAACTCCTTGCAAGATTCTGATAAGTTCTGGTCTGATCGAATTGCATAATTTTCCTCCGTCGAAATTATTTTGGGAAGATATAAAAGTATTATTCCGCCCGCCGCGTTTTTGGAAAAAATTTCTCGTAACGACCCCTTAAAAAGTTGCTTTTATCAAAAAGGGATATATAATTAATATCGTAAAAAATAAATCTCGGAGGCAAAAAAATGCTGGATAAAAAAATTGCCCGCCTTTTGAACGAGCAGGTAAACAAAGAACTGTACTCGGCGTATCTCTATCTCGATTTCGCCAACTACTTCGAGGACGAGGGTCTCGACGGCTTCGCGCATTGGTACGAAATACAGGCGCAGGAAGAGCGCGACCACGCCTTTATGATAAGGCGTTATCTCATCGACTGCGGCGAAAGGGTTACTTTCGACGCGATCGCCAAGCCCGACAAAACTTTCAAAAAGCACCTCGACCCTCTCGAAGTGGGGCTTGAACACGAAAAGTACGTAACTTCGCTCATTACGACTATCTACGCCGCCGCGTTCGAAGCAAAGGACTTCAAAACCATGCAGTTTTTGGATTGGTTCGTAAAGGAGCAGGGCGAAGAGGAGAAGAACGCCGACGACCTCATCAAAAAGATGAACCTCTTTGGCAGCGAACCCAAGGGACTTTATATGCTGAACCAAGAGCTTGCCGCGAGGGTGTATAATGCGCCCGCCGCTCTACTGCCGTAAACTCCCGCAAAGGTCGGATAAGCGGCGCAATACGGCGTTGAACGTCGCTCCGCCTTGGTCACGTACTTCATTGTACGCTCCCTGCGGTCGTCGCTCGTTCGCCTTGTCTTGCTTGCTTCTCCGACCTTTCTCACTTCGTAATGGCAATCTACTTCGTTCTTACTTTTTAAATAATATTCGGAGCACATTAAGGCACTGTCATTTCGAGGGATATGAGACCCGCGTAAGCGGGCGATTGACCGAGAGAATCCCCCCGTGGTCTGCTCGGGGCACTTTGAAACGCGTACCCGAAAAACCCGTGGTCCGTGCTTGCCCTTTGAAACCGACACCCAATTTTAAAAAATATTGTATCACCTTAATGCACTTTTCGCGCGCGGGCGTTCCAACGCCCGCGCGCACATTATCATATTACATTACCGCACTGTCATTAAGCAAAAAATTCCCCACCTTTCCTCAAACCCTTGCAAAAAAGCGGCGCGCGTGTTACAATAAAGACGTCAAACAATTTTCAAAATATGGAACACAGCACAAATAACCCCCCAACTTCGCAATACGCGCTTATCACGGGCGCATCGGGAGTACTCGGCACTGCTTACGCCGAAGAGCTCGCCCGCCTCGGTCATAATCTCTTTTTGACCGCCCGCAGCAGTCAAAAGCTCGCCGCCCTCAAAAGCCGCCTTTCGTCGGCATATCCCGCAATTTCCATAGAATTCAAGGCGTGCGACCTCACCCGCGAAGAGGAGCGCAATTCGCTGTTTTCATACGCCTCGCGCCTGACGTTCGATATGCTTTTGAACGTCGCGGGCGCGGACATTCAAAAGCCCCTTGCGGAGTACGGCAAAGGTCAGATAACTTTCCAGATCCGCTCGTGCTTCGAGGGCGCGGCTGAGCTGTGTGCGTTCGCCCTTTCGCACCGCGCCGAACAACTCAGAATAATCAACATTTGCAGCATATGTGCCGTCCAACCCACGCCGTATTTCGCGGTCTACTCGGCAAGCAAGGCGGCGTTATTGTCGCTTTCGCTCGCGCTTCACAAGGAGATCGGCAACAAAAACACGTCTGTCACCGCCGTAATAGCGGGCGCGATTTTAACGCGCGACGACGTAAAGGAGTACATAAACTCCTCGGGCTTTTGGGCGCGCAAAAGCGCAAAAACCCCGATATATATTGTAAAAAAGAGTTTGAAGTGCGCCTTTAAGGGCAAAAGGAAATGCGTGCCCGGCGGCTTGAACAGGCTTGTTTATTTATTTGGCAAACTTGCCCCCGAACGCTTGAAAATCGCAATAGCGGCTCGCGGTCGCAAGCATAAGCGAAAAGACGCTTTCGGCAACCCCGCCCCGCAAGATGCAACCGCTCCGCAAGACACAGCAACCCCGCAAGATATAACAGCCCCGCGCGATTAACGTTCACCAAACAAAATAAATTCCCCCCCACAAACAACCCCAAACATAAACAACGCATACAAAAAAAGAGGTAACAAAAATGAGCAGAGCCGACGACGTTTTCATTGAAAACATGCACGAAATTCTCGACCACGGCGTATGGGACACCGACAGAGAAGTCCGTCCCCGCTGGGCGGACGGCGCCCCCGCGCACACCATAAAGAAGTTCGGCATAGTCAACCGTTACAACTTAAAAGAGGAGTTCCCGCTTTTGACCATTCGCCGCACGGCGTTCCGCTCATGCGTCGACGAAATTCTGTGGATATGGCAAAAAAAGAGCAACAACGTCAAAGACCTTCACTCCAAAATATGGGATCAGTGGACCGATTCCAACGGCAGTATAGGCAAGGCTTACGGCTATCAGCTCGGCGTAAAGCACAAGTACAAAGAGGGAATGTTCGATCAGGTCGACCGCGTTTTGTTCGACCTTAAACACAACCCCGCCAGCCGCCGCATACTCACCAACATATACACCTTCGCCGACCTCAGCGAAATGAACTTATACCCCTGCGCGTATTCGATGACTTTCAACGTCTCGGGGAACACCCTGAACGCAATTTTGAACCAGCGTTCCGCCGATATGCTCACGGCAAACAATTGGAATGTCTCCCAATACGCCGCGCTCTTAATGATGTTCGCGCAGGTATCGGGGCTTGAAGCGGGCGAACTCGTGCACGTCATCGCCGACGCGCATATCTACGACAGACATATAGATATAGTAAAGGAAATAATCGAAATGCCCCGTCTGCCCGCCCCCAAAGTGGAGCTGGATAAGAGCATAACCGACTTTTACAAATTCACCGTCGACAGCTTCAAAGTCGAAAATTATCAATACAACCCCAAAAAATACACCATTCCCGTCGCGGAATAATTATTTGAAGAGGAGAAACGTATGAAGGCAATACTTCACGCCGACAGAGAGTGGGGCATAGGCAAAAACAACGGGCTTATGTTCAGAATACCCCTCGACATGCAATTTTTCAAAAACACCACCACGGGCAACGTAGTGGTAATGGGGAGCAACACGTTAAAGTCTTTCCCCGGTGGCAAGCCCTTGAAGGACAGGGTGAACATAGTTCTCTACCCGGGCGGCGGAAAGCGCGACGACTGCATTGTCGTCGGCTCTCTCGAAGAGCTGTTCGCCGAAATTTCCAAATACGATACCGAGCGGGTGTACGTCATAGGCGGGCAGATGATGTACAAAACCCTCTTGCCGTACTGCACCGAAGTGCTCGTCACCAAGGTCGACGCCGTGGGCAACGCCGACGCGTTCTTCGAAAACCTCGACAAGAACCCCGATTTCTCCCTCGTCTATCAAAGCGAACCGCAACAGACCAACGGCTACACGGTCGTTTTCACCCGCTACAAAAACCTTAAACCCCTTGCATATTGACCACCCAACCCCTTAAAATCCCCCCCACAAAAAATACAACTCAAAAAAAATATAATCCACAAAAATATAACCCCCCAAACAAACCCGAATGAAACTGTACGCAAAGATACTCATAACAAGCCTCACTTTTCTGATGTGCTTATATCTTATCCTCGGCGGCGTGTTCCTTATGAACGGCTGGTCGCTTCTCATTCACCTTGCGCTGTATATAGGCGGCGGCGGGCTAATGGCGGCGGCGTTGGTCTTTTTATTGGTAAAAAAAGACGCGCTTCTCAAAACCGACCTCGTAATTGCAATAATGGTCGCGATCCTTTTAACGACCGTCGTCATTCTTAACTACTCCGTAGGTCTCAACGAGCTTGACTCCGATCAGGCGAAAGTCGAAAAGATAAGGGAAATTATCCTTTCGGCGGGCGGCTGGGCTATGGCGGTATACGTGCTCGTGCAGATTTTGCAGGTGGTAATATTGCCCCTGCCCGCGCTCGTGTGCTACGTTCCGGGCACATACATCTGGAATTGGTGGATAGCGACCCTTCTCGCCTCGGCGGGCGTGCTAATAGGCACGGTCATCTGCTATGTGCTCGGCAGATTTTTCGGGCGCAGGATAGTGGAGTGGATAGCGGGCAAAGAGACCACCGACAAATACGCCGACTACCTCGGCAAGCGCGGCAAGCTTATCTTTGTAATGATGCAGATACTTCCCTTTTTCCCCGACGACATACTCTGCATGATAGCCGGGCTTACAAAGATGAGTTTTCCGTTCTTCCTTGCGAGCATGATACTCATTCGTCCCGCCATAATCGCCGTCTACTGCACAATGGGCGGCGGGCAACTGATACCTTTCAGCGGCTGGGGAATACCCGTGTGGATAGCCATAATGATAGTCTGCATAACCCTTGCCGTGCTGTCGTTCAAATATCAGGATAAAATCGAGGGCTGGCTTAAAAAGTTGTTCGTGCGCGAAAGGAAGGGCAAGGCGCAAGCCGTTCAGCCCGTAGCGGAGGCGGCGGGCGAAGTCGCCGAGGCAGGCGATCTTTCCGCAAACGCCCAAAGCGAAGAACAGATTAAGGACGAAAGCAACGCGGAACCGTCGGACGACAGCGGCGGCACATCTCCGCCCGAAATCGTCCCCGCCGAGCCAAGCGACGCCCCCGCCGAGCCAACCACCTCCGATAATTCAAACAACACCGACGACAATTAAATAGCAAACAAATTTCAAGCCGTGAAGTTTCACCCGCCCGTGAAACTTCACGGCTTTCGTCTTGCGATACATAAAATGTAAATATATATTACTTTTTTACGCAAACGGAGAAAAACAAAAGTGCAATGGATACTCGGTCTGGCGGGCTGGCAGCTCGCCCTTATTGCGACGGCGTTCACCTACCTTATGACGGCGGCGGGAGCAATGCTTGTGCTGTTCTGCAAAAACGTGGGAAACACGGCTTTTTGTCTTATGACCTCGGGCGCGGCGGGAATAATGACGGCGTCAACTTTCTTTTCGCTGCTTCTGCCCGCCATGGAGAGCGCGGGGGAGTGGGGCTTTATCACTCTCACATGCGGGTTTGTCGCGGGCGGCGCGCTCATAATAGTCACGGGTTTGGTACTCAACAAGCTCGAAGCCTTCAAAAAGGATAAAAAAATAATGGGCACGGCGGTCATGTGCATAGCCGTCACCATGCACAACATACCCGAGGGTCTCGCCGTGGGGGTCGCGTTCGGCGCGCTCGCCCCTTGCGCCGCGCTGTCGGCGGGCGCGGAGCTTTCGGCAAACGCCGCTTTGTCGTCGGGCGCGGGCGCGGCGTTGGTCTCCGCCGCCATGCTCGCCCTCGGTATAGGCATACAGAACTTCCCCGAGGGCATGTGCGTCGCGTTCCCCCTGCGCGCAAGCGGCATGGGCAGGGGCAAGTCCTTTTTTTACGGTCAGCTTTCGGGCGCGGTCGAAATAGCGGCGGGGGTTTTGGGCGCGCTCGCCGTCGCCGTCGTGTCCGAAATTTTGCCCTTCGCGCTCTCGTTTTCGGCGGGCGCAATGTTCGCCGTCGTCTGCTCGGAGCTTGTTCCCGAAAGTTTTTCAAACGGCAAAATAAAAGCCACCATAGGCGTAACGCTCGGCTTCGCCCTGATGATGATCCTCGACCTCGCCTTTTCGTGACCCCGAGCTTTGCCGTTTTGTTTGAACCGTATTTTTTTGTAACTTCCCCCGCACCGCCATTAAAAACCCGTCGCTCATACTCTCTCGGCGTTTTTGCCCCGATCCTCCCACATTTGCATAATTAGTAAAAATTTCCGCAACATAGGGTTATGGAAAAGAGCAACAACAAAAAGACCGCCATAGTAGTGGGCGGCAGTTCGGGCATAGGGTGCGAGGTCTGTCTCCGCCTTGTCAACCGCGGGTGGAACGTAGTTAACATCTCGCGCACGCCCTGCAAAAATCCCAAAGTAACCAACATCACGGCAGACGTAGCCGACGGCAAGGCGTTTGGGGCGGCTTTTGCAAAGGCGGCTTCAAAGGGCAACGTCGCCGCGCTCGTGTACAGCGCGGGTTTTTCCATGGCGGCTCCCATCGAGTTCGCCAGGGAAGAGGACTATAAATATCTCTTCGAAGTCAACTTCTTCGGCGCGCTCCGCGCAATTCAGGCGGCAGTGCCCGTAATGAAGAAAAAGGGCGGCAGAATAGTGCTCGTCGGCTCGCTCGGCGGCGATCTTCCCATAAGTTTCGACAGCTTTTACTCATCGTCGAAAGCCGCTCTCGAAATGCTCTGCCGCTCGGCGTACAGCGAGTTGAAACCCTACGATATTTTGGTAACGGGCGTGCTCCCCGGTGGCACGGCAACGGGCTTCACGTTCAAGCGCAAGGTCTATTCCGAGGACGAAAACGGTTCATACTCAAAAAGCGTTAACCGTGCCGTAGCCGCGCTCGCCAACATGGAACAGAGCGGCATGTCCCCCGCGCAGGTAGCCGAAATAATCTACAACACGCTCACAATGGACAAGCCGCCCGTCATAAGGATATGCGGCGCAAAGAACACCGTTTACCGCCTTTTCTCGCGCATCATGCCCGAAAAGGTCACCCTCGGCTTAAACGACAGGATGTACAACCAATGAAGAGGGAAATCGACCTCTCCCGCCGCAGTGAGCGCGAAAGTTTTATAAAACCCCGTAAAGAGGCGGGTATCAAAAATGACAGCTAAACCCCGTGAAAACTCAAACCAAAACTATTTGAATTACGTCAAGACCCAAGACCCTCCCACAAAGCACTTAAACAACTGTGTTTCGGCGTTTCTGGTAGGCGGGTTTATATGCAGTATCGGGCAGTTCATACGCTATCTGCTCGAATACGCGGGGCTTTCGGGCGACGAACTTGCGGGGGCTACTTCGATAATTTTGATATTTTTGGGGTGTCTTTTAACGGGTTTGGGCGTGTACGACAGAATCGGCAGATACGCGGGCGCGGGTTCTATAGTGCCCATAACGGGCTTCGCCAACAGCGTCACTTCCCCCGCGATAGAGTTCAAAACCGAGGGCTGGATCTACGGCATGGCGGCAAAGATGTTCACGGTCGCGGGGGCGATAATAGTATTCGGCGTGTTCTCGGGGGTAATAGTGGGACTCGTCTATATGTTTGTATGAAAAAGGGGAACACGATATTTTTCGAAAACAAGCCCGCGATCCTTTCGTACGCCGCGGTGTGCGGGACAAAGGAGAGCGAGGGCGTAATAGGATCGTTTGCCGACGTCGTGTTAAAGGACGATATGTTCGGCGAGAGCACATTCGAAAAGGCGGAGTGCAAAATGCTTTCCACAGCCATTTCGCTCGCCGTAAAAAAGAGCGGGCTTGACGAGGGGGATATAGACGTTCTGTTTTCGGGCGACCTTCTCAACCAGATAATCTCGGCGAGCTTTGCCGCAAGGAACTACGATTTTCCCTTCCTCGGCGTATATTCGGCGTGCTCAACCATGAGCGAGAGCATACTTTTGGGATCGACGCTCGTCGACGGCGGCTATGTGAACACGGCGGTATGCGCCACGGGCAGTCACTTCGCCTCGGCGGAAAGGCAGTACCGTTACCCCCTCGAACTCGGCTGTACGCGCCCTCCGCAGGCGCAGTGGACGGTAACGGGCGCGGGCGGGCTTGTGCTGGGCAGAAGCCAAAAGGGCGTAAAGGTGACGTGCGGCACGATGGGCAGAGTGCGCGACTTCGGCGTGACCGACGTCAACAACATGGGCGCGGCAATGGCGCCTGCGGCGGCGGACACGATAATCAGGCACTTTCGCGACACTCAGACCGAGCCTGCCGACTTCGACCTCATATTAACGGGCGACCTCGGCGCGCTCGGCAGCCGTATCCTCAAAGACCTCACGTGGGAAAAGGGGTTCGACATATCGGCAAACCACGTCGACTGCGGCGAAATTATTTACAAGGTCGTCGAAAGCGAATTTCAGGGTGGAAGCGGCGCGGGCTGTTCGGCGACCGTGCTCAACTCATATATTCTCGAAAAGATGAACGCGGGGCTTTATAAACGCGTGCTCTTTGCCGCGACGGGCGCGCTGCTTTCGACCGTTTCGTCGGGGCAGGGCGAAAGTATCCCGTGCATAAGCCACGCCGTCCGCCTCGAAATTTAGTTTTTCAAAATAACGCGCGTCAAGGCGTTAAGTTACGTGCGGTTAAAAAAGGTTCGAAAAAAGGCTCGAAGATATAAAAGGTTCAAACATATAAAGGGTTGAAGATATAAAGGGGGGAAGAAGATGCAAGCCGAGCTGTTGCAGATTTTGCTTACTTATCTAAAAGCGTTCGCGGTGGGCGGAGGCATATGTCTGCTTGCGCAGATAATCATAAATTTCACCGATCTGACCGCGGGCAAGATACTTGTATACTTTATGCTTGCGGGGGTAGTGCTCACGGCGACAGGGGTGTATCAGCCGCTCGTCGAATTTGCGGGGGCGGGTGCGACCGTTCCCATATCGGGGTTCGGGTATCTGCTTGCGAACGGCGCGATGAAGGGGGCGGAGAAGGGCTTTTTCTACGCCGTCACGGGCTCGCTTGCGGCGGCGAGCGCGGGCGTAACCGCGGCGGTGGTATTCGCCTTTTTAATGGCGCTCATCTTCAAATCCCGCACCAAACGCAGTTGATCCCATATCCCGCCAATCGTGTTTGAACTTTAACGCCCAACGCAGTTGACCCCTTAACGCCCCCCCCAACGCAGTTGAACCTATATCCCCCAACGCAGTTAAGCCGCACACGGCGGCACTCCAACAACAAATGACCCATGCTCCGCGCCCCGCCTTTTCGGCGGGGCGCGGGCTTTCCGTCCGCCTCGCCCGTTGTAAAATTAAATTAATGTCAATAATACTTGCAATTTACGCGTTTACATGTTAAAATAAGGTCACTGAAAAAATTTGTCAAACGAGCAAGTTTCGTAATGGTTTTTTTGTCCATTATCGAGATTTATGCGTTTGAGATCAAAAACAATGCCCGATCAAATCAAAATCGTAATTGCAACCCATAAAAAGTACCGTATGCCCGAAGAGAGCATGTATTTGCCCTTGCAAGTCGGCGCGGAGGGGAAAGAGGACCTCGGGTTCGCAAAGGATAATTCCGGTATAAACATATCGGCGAAGAATTATTGCTATTGCGAACTTACGGGGTTGTATTGGGCATGGAAAAATTTAGACTGCAAGTATCTCGGTCTGGTCCATTACAGAAGGTATTTTAAGGGTAAAGCCAAATCGCGGGATAAGTTCAAAAAAATTCTGACCGAAAAAGAGGCGTTGGACTTGCTCTCCGAACACAGCGTGCTTCTGCCCAAAAAACGCCATTATTATATCGAAACCAACCGCAGTCAGTATGTGCACGCCCACCACTCCGTAGGAATGATGCAGACCGAATCGGTCATAAAGAGTTACTATCCCGAATACGTCGAAAGTTTTTACAAGATAATGAAAGGGCGCAGCGGGCACAGGTTCAACATGTTTATCATGGAAAAGAAGCTGTTGGACGCGTATTGCGAATGGCTTTTCGATATTTTGGGGAAGGTCGAGGCAAATATAGATATATCGGGCTGGAACGAGTCCGAACAGAGGATATTCGGATATTTGTCCGAACGTCTGCTTGATGTGTGGTTAGAGAAAAATCGCATAGACTACAAAGATATTCCGTATATGTATATGGAAAAATTGTGTTGGTCGAAAAAGATATTCAGCTTTGTAAAGCGGAAGTTCGCGCCCGAAAACGTAGAGGACTGATATGAAATTGCTTGTAATCAGTCTTTGTACCACGGGCGTCATGCGCGAACACTTTATCAGCTATTGCAGGTGTTTTTCGAAAAACGTCGGGCTGTACTGTATCACCAACGACAACGTAAGCAACGACGAGTTGAACGCAAAAGAAACCTTGAACCTCTACTATAAGAGGCAGAAAAAGACAAGCTATTTTTCGCTGTCCAAAATCAGAAAAATCAAAAAATTCACAAAGACCGTAAACCCCGACCTCGTTTACGTATTTACGCCCCACCCCGTAAATATCTTAATAGCCCGCTTTTTAAGAAAGTACAAGCTGATATTTCAGGTCCACGATCCCGTTCCGCACAGCAAGACGTCTTTTTTGGATAAGCTGGTTTTAAGGGTTCAGTTAAAACAATATTACAAATACTCGGATAAACTGATAGTCGCGGGCGAGGTTCTTAAAAATCAGATAGCCGAAAAACATTCAAAGCTGAAAAATAAAATTTCGGTAGTGCCTTTCGCCATGCTCGATTCTTTGCGGGCAGAAGCAGGCGAACGCCCCTGTAACACGGACTTGCTGTTTTATGGCAGGATCGAATATTATAAGGGGCTTGATATTCTGTTCGAAGCATTGGATATTTTGGGGAATAAGTACACTTGCTTCGTCATAGGAAAGGGCGATTTGTACGCCGCCTACGGCAATGACGTCAAAATTCCCGCAAACGTAACGTTTATAAACGAATATATACCCGACGGAGAGCTTGCGGAAAAGATAGCCGCAAGCAAAATAGTCGTGCTTCCCTACCGTGACGCCACGGGCTCTATGACGGTCGTACAAGCCTATTATTACGGCAAGCCCGTTATAGCGACCGACGTCGGTACTTTCCCCGAATATGTAAAGGACGGCGGAATAATAGTTGAAAGAGAAGACCCGCGGGCATTGGCGGACTCAATCGACAAGCTGTTGAGCGACGGAGAGTTGCTTAAAACTCTGTCGGCGAACGCCCGCAGGGTTTACACTGAAAATTATACGCTCGAAGTAATGACCGAAAATATGCAAAAAATATTTGAAGAGACGGTAAATGAACAAGAGTAAATTGTCTGTCTTTACAAGGATATATTCGGTAATTATAATTTTGTTGCCGTTTTTGTATCAGTACGCCAGCCCTTTGTCGTTCCTTTCTTTGGGCGATTTTGTTTTAATGTTTTTTACCGTCTACGGTCTGTTCAGAATCGACTTGGTAAAGGCAAAGAACAGCATAAAACCGTTGCTTGTCTTTTCATGCGCGTTTGTGCTTTTAACTGTTTTCGTCTCGATGTTTTCGGGGGATTATTTCAGATTTTCCGACGCGGTCACAATATTTTTCAAAATACTGCTCTATCTCGGCGTGTGCGCCGTGTGTACGCAACATTTCAACCTGCGCTATGTAAAAAAATTTTACTTTGCGCTGGTGGGAATATTCGGCTTATATCTCGTAATTCAGCTCGTTTACAATAAGACCACGAACGGCTATCTGCCCATATGGTTGAACCACGATTGGTTATTCTCGTGGGAAAACAGACCCGAAAACTTGTATGTATATTACGGACCTACAGGTTATATGCGTTTTAGACCCTCGTCGCTTTTTTTGGAACCCGGGTATTACGTAATGTTTGTTTTACCCGCCTTGCTTATACTGCTGTTCGAAGACAAGAATATAATTGCCGCGATACTGTTGTATATAACCATTATTCTTTCAACTTCGGGCGCGGGTATTCTGATAGGTCTTTTGGCTTTCGTCGCCAAGGGTGTAACGAAAATAGCATATTTTAAGGATAAAAAACTTTACTTAACGCGATACATTTATGTTGCGTTGGCTTTGGTAGCGGTGGGAGTGCTCGTCGTCATTTTGTTCGGCGACGAAATTTTGCCCCGAATATTCAATTCGTTCAACGCCCGTATAACGCGCAGTCTTCTCATCTTTGAGAACATGGACGACTTCCATAAGATTTTCGGAGTGGGAATGAACAATACCGTCAACTATGTAAACGCGCACTCGGTCTATACGGCGTTCGACGAAGCTAACCTCAACTTCGGCGCTTCCATAGTTGCTTCGGGCGTACAGTACGGAATTATAGGCTGCTTCATATTTTTGGTTTCTCTGTTTGCGTTGGCTGTAAACGCTTCCCGTTCCAAAACGGGTTTAATGCTCGTGTTGCTTTATATTATCTACGCCGCGTTCGAAGAAATTATTTTTAACTTCCGCATGGGCTTTTTACTTGCGTTCGTACTGTATTATGTCGAAGCGACGGGCAGTAAAAAGCGCGTCGGCGAAAACAAAGTTATAAAAAGCGATATTCTTACGGGAGCGAAGCAGGGTTATGATTATCGGCGTTGACGCCAAAACTTTGGGCAAGCGCAAAACGGGAATAGCGTTTTACGTTCAGAACGTATTGAAATATCTGAACGAAAACGACGAAAAGAACACCTATATTCTCTACACAAACAGAGAGCTTGATATTCCTTTCGAACTGAAAAGCAATTTCAGAGTGGAATATTACAAAGCAAAAATAGCTTCGATAGCAATTTATCGCAAATTGCCAAAACTTCTTAAAAGAGACAAGGTCGACCTTTTCTGGGGACCCGAACACATATTGCCGAAGAAGAGCAAACGCTACAAATCGGTCGTAACTATACACGACCTCGCCTTTGCCAAAATAAAGGGAATTTGCACATATAACAACATGATAATTCAAGGTTTGTTTGCAAAAAGATCTTGCCGTAATGCCGATAAAATCATAGCTATTTCCCGATCGACAAAACGAGATATAGTCGATTTATACAAAATAGACGAAAGCAAGATCGAAGTCGTGTATAACGGCGAGTCGGGCTACACTTGGTCAGAGGCGTTAAAGGGAACGGATAAGTTCAAAAGCTGTTGCGATAAGTTCAGAATAAGCGGCAGGTATCTGCTGTTTATGGGAGCGATCGAACCGAGAAAGAACCTTGCAAATATGGTAAGGGCGTTTGACGCTTATAAAGAAAAATCGGGTTCGGACATTAAATTCGTGATAGCGGGCGGATCGGGCTGGAAAACCCAACCCATATACGACGCAATAAATTCGGCAAAATACCGCACGGACATAATTTTAACGGGCTACATTTCGGGCGAAGAAAAGGAAATGCTGTACCGCAACGCAACGGCGTTGATGTTC
>CANRDY010000030.1 GCA_947629515.1 uncultured Clostridia bacterium | reverse complement strand
CAAAAATATGATGATGAGTTAGAGTATTTATGGGACAAATTTCCTAATAATGCTATATGGAGAAATAAGAGTAATAACAAATGGTATGGAGCATTGCTTGTAGTTGAAAAAGCAAAAATAGGAATTAACGAAAAAGGAAGTATTGAAATTATTGATTTATTATTGGAACCAAATAGAATAGAAAAGATAGTTGATAATTATAGATACTTTGCAGGTTATCATATGAATAAAAAACATTGGATAACTATAAAACTTGATGGCTCTGTTGACATAAATGAAATATACGAATTTATAGATAATAGTTATGAGTTATCTAAAAATAAGTAGTAACAAAAATTACAGGCGAGGGCGGTTTTGTCCTCGCTTTTTGTATAGAAAATGGAACGCAAGTTTGTTCAACTTACGTTCCACTTGGCGCAGAGAGAGGGATTCGAACCCCCGTACGTATTCCTACGTAACACGATTTCGAGTCGTGCGCGTTCGACCACTCCGCCATCTCTGCATAGGTTGAATAATCTTGCGACATTCAATAGTGGGATAACGGTCTTTCCGTAATGCGCCCGCGCCGTTAATTAACAGCCGTTCGCCCCGCCGCCATTAATTAACAGCCGTTCAAGCGTGCTTGTTTCAACCGCCGCGCCGAATAAGCGTTCCTACATTCACGGTTCGCCCCGCGCCGTTCTACAACAGCCGCCCAAACAACAGCCTCATAAACAACCGCCGCCCCAACGACAACCGTTCAAACATTCACGGGTCAAACTACTGCCGCCGCAACTTGCTTGTTAATTTTATAACATAATCAAATAAAATTCAAGCGATTTAATGTTGTCTTTGAAAAAAATTTCAAATCACGGCGTTTTTAATCAAATCACAGCGTTTTTAAGAACCTTTCGAGACATTCGCACGGCCTGCCGTTTTGGTCGTAACCCGTATCGTTGCAAATTTTGCAGGCGTAATGGGGGGTGAAGCTGTCGCGGTTGATGCCGAGTTCCTTCAACCTTTTCGCACCCGCGGCTTCAAGTTCGTCGAGCCTCTTTTTAAGTGCGTCGGCGTTAGCCGCGTCGCGAACCAACGCAAAGGCGTACTTTATCGAAAGGTCGTCCGATTCGCGCTTTATTTTGGCATAACTCTCGTCTTCCATGGCGTGCTGTAAGGCGCGTTCGGCTTTTGTCTCCGCCGCCTGCCGCAACGCCGAGTAGTGCTTTTCCGCAAGAATGGTTTTTTCGCGTTCGGTAAGAACCGAAGAAGAGGTTTGCGATCCGCCGCCCGCGCTCCGTTGAGGAATTTTGTCGGGGGTGAACGCGCCCTCGGATTTCCACGCAGAAAGCACGCCGTTTATGTACGCCATGGGGTTCGACTTGCCCGAGGAAATTTTTGCCGCTTCGAAGATCATTTCGTCGGAAAAATTCCAGCTCTTCCAACGCGCCAGAGATTCTCTGTCCCAGCTTATTATTTTTCTCGAAAGCCCGCACGCCGAAAGTATATCCCTTATGAGCGATTCTTCGGCTTCGAGCGAAGCTAACTTTTCGTCAACGCTTTCGTCGGTAACAATGCCCTCGCCGTAGAGTTTTTGAATAAATGAGTTCATGTCCTCAAAGGAATTTTTCGAGTGTTTGAAGCAGTACACCGAAAGTTTTTTAAGGCAGTCGGGGGTGTATCCCATATTGCACCAAACGTTGACGTAATTTTCAACGTAGGGCGCGGAATTCTGCATATATATGCCCAAATTGTGCGAAATATCGTGCGTGAGAGCATATACCGAATTTTTGTTTTTGAAGTAGTCGGCGATCTCTTTGACGTCGAATTTACGGTTCTTGAACAGCTCGTCCATAACAAGGTCGAGCCGTTCGGCGGTCTTTGCCTTGAACAGCTTTGCGGCGGAGATAATGGCGTCCTCGCCGAAGCCCATTTCTTCCGTCCATTTTTTATAGAGCTTTTCGTCGTCAAGCTCGGGCTGTTTGCGTATGCCCGCCGCGTTGAATATTCTTATTATGGCGGGGGTGGAAGAGGTGTACGCGCTCAACTTCTCGTCGACTTTTTTGGCGGTCGTTACGCCCTCGTCGGCAAAGGAGCGCACCACTTTTTTTATGTAAGCAAGTCGTATGTCGTCGCCTTTCAGGTTCACGCAGTAGTTGATTATCATAAGCAGCGCGTTGGGTTCGAAGCCGTACTCTTCAAGCAGAATAAAGTACTCGCGGTATTCGTTTGTCGAGATCATTCTGCCCTTTATGATATTCTGAACCGATTTGGTAAAGTCGGCGTACTTTTCGGGCTTGAACTTTTTGGGCGTACCGTAAAGATTATCGGCTTCGAGTATTTTTACCTCGAACGGCTGGGCGTTGGTTATCGAAACAAGCTCGAATTCTTCAAGATATTCAAAGTAACTTTTCGCCTGTTCCTCGTCGATTGCAAGGCTTTGCGCAAGGTCGGTCAGCGTAAAGGAGTTAAGCCCGCTCTGCCAAAGGTAAAGCGAATAGAGGTACACCTTGACCGCAACGGGGTCGAGTACCGGCAGATATTTTGTTATGAATTTGTTTTCGACCGAAGTGAACGATTTTTTTGCGACCTCGTCCGAAACCGAAATAAAGGGCATTTTAAAAACTCCTTTAATATTACGCTTGATTTTATTGCTTAAATGCTATATAATATATAAACGCAATATTGCCTTTTGTCGGCAAGGCAACTTCTATTATACGGGCATAAAGCCAAAAAATCAATTTTATTTTTAAAATAGCGACAAATTTTTTTGACGATAAATGAAAGTTCTCCACACTTCCGATCTTCATATAGGCAAAAAACTGATGGGCAGAGAGCGATTTTGGGAATATCGCGCGGTGTTCGGCGAGCTGTGCTCTATATGCCGCGCCGAAAAAGTGGAGCTTTTGCTCATCGCGGGCGACGTGTTCGATACCTATACGCCGTCTGCGGAAGCCGAAGAGATTTTTTACAGCGGAGTAAAGAGCCTTGCCGAAATATGTACGGTTCTTGTAATAAGCGGCAACCACGACGACTACGTTCGTCTGACCGCCGCGAGCGCGCTTGCAAGCGCGTTGAACGTGTATATTTTAGGCAACAACCTGCAAAAGATACCCGTAAGCGACAGCGAAAGCGGCAAAGCGAATGGGTTTGTTAAGCCCGTCGAGTCCGACTTCGGCTATGTTATAATGGAAAGTCCCGAGGGGGAAAGGGTGTACGTAAACGCCCTGCCTTACCCCAACGAGGCGCGCTTCAAAGAGGAACGGACGGAAGAAACTTTCACCGAAAAAATGCAGAGGTGGATAGAGTACGGCGAAAGGGGCAACACGCAAAATCTGCCCTCGATATTTTTATCGCACATCTTCGTCGCGGGCGGCGCGGTGAGCGACAGCGAGCGTGAAATCGATCTCGGCGGCGCGCGCGCCGTGCCCTTGAGCATGCTTCCAAAAAACAGCTACTGCGCGCTCGGGCACCTTCACCGCCGCCAAAAACTCGGCGAAAACGCCTATTACTGCGGCGCGCCGCTCAGATTCACATTCGACGAAAGCGGGCAGAAGAAGTCGGTAAACCTCTTCGAACTCACCAAAGAGGGAGTACAAAATTTTCAACAAATCGAAATTACAAGCGGAAAGGAGCTGGTAAGGTTACAGGCAAATTCCGTTGCGGCGGGTCTGGAAGTTCTTTCCCAAAACGCCGAAGCGTTCGCCGAACTCACGCTGAATTTATCGGGACCGCTCACCCCCGACGAGAGTGCGGAATTAAGGGCGAGCGAAAACCTCGTTTCGCTTAAAACCGAGATATTGAATCTTCCCGAACAAAACAAAACTTTTTCGAATAAGGAAAAGAGTTCTTCCGAGCTGTTCGGAGAATATTATCTTTCGCGGTACGGAAGCGAAGCCCCGCGGGAGCTTTTGGAACTTTTCCTTTCGCTGACGGAGGAAGAATGAGACCCGTCAAACTTGAATTCGAAGGCATAAACAGCTTTTCCGAACGCACGGAAATAGATTTCGGCGAACTTACGCGCTCGGGCATATTCGGGATATTCGGCGACACGGGCAGCGGCAAGAGCACCATTCTCGACTGCATAAACCTTGCGCTTTACGGGCGCGTGGAACGCAGCAGAGAAAAGACCGATATCATAAACTATCGCTGTAACGCGGCTTGGGTGAAGTTTACTTTCAGAGTAGCCGAGGGCGGGAAAGAGCACGAATACACAATAGAGCGCACCATAAAAAACGACAAAAGCGGCACGCACAAGGCGAGCTTATGCAAGGACAACGCGTGCATCGCCGACAAGGCACAGGAAGCCGAAAAGCAGATAAAGGATATTCTCGGGGTGGAAGCCGAGGACTTCCGCAAGTGCATCGCCCTCCCGCAGGGGGAATTTTCGCAGTTCGTCAAATCCAAACCCGCCGAAAGGCTGGCGTTGATAGAACGTCTCTTTAACCTTTCGAAGTACGGCGACAGCCTTAAAAACAAAATTACGGCAAAAGAGCACGAGGCGGAGGAAGAATACCAGAACTACGCGGGCAGACTTGCGGCGTATGGCGAAATTTCAGCCGAAGTTCTCGGAGGTTTGCAAAGTGAACTTTCGGAGGGAAAGAAGAACCTCGACGCGCTTATAACGAGAAAAAAGGCGCAGACCGAAAAATACGAAGCCGCACGCGTCAGGTTGCGGAACAAGACGGAGCTTGAAAGGATAAACAGAGAGCTTGAAAAAGCCGAAGCCGAAAGGGCGCACGTTGAGGAACTGAGCAAATGGCTCGGACTTTTGCCCGCTTGCCGTCAAGCGTTGGAGACCCGCGCGGCTTGCCTTGAAAGGTCTTTACAGATCGAAGAGTGCGAAAGGAAATTGAAAGAGCTCGGCGAGTCGCTCGCTTCCGCCGCGCAGGTTCGCGCAGAGGCGGAGAAGAGGCTCGAAGAGGGCGATTACGACAAAAAAATAGAGGAGTGCACGCGCATTGCCGCCGTTCACGATTCCTGCAAAGGCAAGCCCGAACAGCTTAAAAACATCGAAGAACAGCTTGCCAAAAAGCGCGAGGACTATAAATCTGCCGAACGCGACCTTGCGAACCTGCAAACGGCGTTGAGGGTCGCGACCGAAAATACCGAAAAGCTCAAAGCAAAGCAAGCCGACAGCTCGTTCGAAAGGATCGAGGACATAATAAACGTCGGTTACAGAAGCGCGCTGCTGCGGCGCGAATACGGGGCGGAGCTTGATTACTTTGCATATTTAAGGCATAAACTCTCCTCGTTCGACGACGGAACGCCCCTTTTCGACTTTATAAGCGGGGAAGTTTCGGACAAGATCAACGAGTTAAAAGACAAGATAATCGCGCTGAAAGACGTAAAAGCCCTCGACGGCGACGAACAGTTAAAAGCTCTTTCCGCCGCTTTGGAACAGCGCGAGAGCGCGGGGCGGGAACTGCGCAACGCCGAAATCGAAGTTGAAAAAATACGCGGCAAAACAGACGGCAAGCAGAAAGACCTTGAAAATCTTAAACGCGACGGAGCGAACCTGCGTTCGCAGGCTGACGAGCTGAGGGGCGAATTGAAGCGCGCTTTCGGCGAAGAGACGACCGACTTTCAAAGAGCCGTTCGGGAGAACGGTCAAAAACTGTTGAAGTTGCGCGAAGAGCAGAAGATCTTTAAGGAAAAAGCCGAACGGGCTGAAAACCTCGAAAAGGATATCCAAATCAAAAAGGCGGGGGCGGAAGCCATGCTCGGGGAAGCCAAAAAGGCGTTGGCGCAACTTAACAAAAACGCCGCGGAACTGCTTAAAAAATCGGGCACTTCAACCTGGGAAGAGTGCGAAAGAGCCGTTGAAAAGTACGGCTATGAGGGCGCGGACAGACAGGTGCGCGAATTCGGCGGGAAGCTCTCCGCCCTTCAGACCCAAAAAGCCGAGCTTGAAAAAGCGTGTACGGGCGACATAACCGCGGAAGCGGTTGAGAGCGAAAGACTGCTTTTGGAGAACATAGAGGAAGAGCTTAAAAAACTCACGGGCGAAAACGCCGTACACGAAAGCCGTATAAAGGAAATTACGGCAAAGCTCAAAGAAAAGGAAGAGATAGAAAAGCAGGCGGCGCAGTGTGCGGCGCGGAAGAGTCTTATACAAAAGCTGAAAGAGGCGACCCGCAACAACAAATTCCTCGAATACGTCGCCGACGAATATCTTTGCGATATTTCCGTGCTCGCTTCGTCGACGCTGTTGAACCTGACCGACGGCAGATATTTTTTGAGATATACCGAAAATAATTTCTTTGTCGGCGATAACTACAACTGCGGCAACCCCCGCGGCGTGAACACCCTTTCGGGGGGAGAGACCTTCCTTGTCTCGCTTTCGCTCGCGCTCGCGCTTTCGCAGACCATCTGCGCCCGATCCCTTAAATCTATCGAGTTCTTCTTTTTGGACGAGGGCTTCGGCACGCTCGACAGCGCGCTCGTCGACACTGTCATGAACGCCCTTGAAAAACTCAAAAGTGAGAGGTTCACGATAGGCGTAATAAGCCACGTGGAAGAACTCAAACACAGGATAGAAAGCAAAATCATTGTAAATAAAGCGACCGAAAGCCACGGCTCGACCGTGAGCATAAGTTGCTGAGGAGTACGCATTGCCTAACATTTTAACGCCCGTCTCATTGTGGGGAAACTTCGACAAATCGCTCGAAACCGAAGCGGAAACGGTCTCTTCGGAGACTTCCGACGGAGTAGTTCTCGAACGCGTAACTTTCAAAGGGCGCGACACGGGAGCGGGGAGAGTGGTGATTTCCGCCCTCTACGCCTACGACGAAAAGTCGCCCTCGCCCGCAACGGTCATAATTTTCCCCGACAGCTCAGACACCGTCGACGAGAATTTATCGAGATTTTTCGTCGGCAAGGGGTTCACGGTTCTCATGGTGGACTATCGCGGGGAATGGGAAAATTGTCAATTTTTTACGTGCTATCCCGAAAACGTGTACTACGCCAACCGCGCCCGTTGCGAAAGGCGTATGGAGTTTGTCGACGATACCGCCGTCGAGACGAGCTGGTACGAGTGGGTCGCCGTGGGCATTTACGCCCGTAAATACGCCTTCGAGCGTTCCCAAAGCGATCAAATCGCCGTTATGGGCATACGCGACGGCGGCGAAATTGCGTGGAAGCTGGGCTATGCCGAAGAGTTCGGCTGTATAATCCCCGTGTGCGCGGCGGGCTGGCGCGCCTATGCGGGAGTGAACAAGTATATGCCCGACGAGCCCGAACTCAACGAGGAGAGATACCGCTTTATAGGCGGCATAGATTCGCAGGCTTATGCGCCCTACGTCAAGTGCCCCGTGCTCATGCTGTGCTCGACGAACGACGTCAGGTTCGACTACGACAGAGCGTACGACACTTTCTCGCGCATTAACCCCGAGTTCGTGGGCGACAGCGCGATAGCCTATTCCGTGCACTGCAACGAGAGTATAGGCGTCAAGTGCGTCGACGATATGTTTATGTTCCTCGACAGAAACCTCAAAAACCGTCAGGTGTTCATTCCCAAACCCGCGGAAGTCACCGTGGAGACCGATGAGGACGAAAACCTTGTCGCCCGTGCGCTCTTCGACGATCAGGGCGTTGTGGAAGCCTGCGGAATGTATCTTGCCGAAGAGTGCGTGGAATCTTCCATGCGCGAATGGGTGAAGTGCACTCCCAAGAGCAAAATTTCGCCCAAGGAGCAGGTGTTTTACCTCGACTTATACGAAAACACTTCAACTATCTTCGTCATAAGCTATGCGAAGTACATCAACGGTTTTACCGTCTGGTCGCGCACTTCGGTAAAGAAGATAAGCGGCAAGTTCAGAAATATGCAATCGAAGAGCAAAGTGCTCTATTCCGATAAATACGGCAACGCCGCGTTTTCGGTAAACGATTATAAAAAATGTTCGATAGGCGGGATTTTCCTCATCGACGATTCTGCGTTCCCCTCCGTCACCGAAACGGCAAAGGGAGTTAAGGGGCTTTATTCGAAGTACGGGCTTACGACGTACAGAATGAACAACCCGCGCTACACCCCCGCGCAGGGCAATCTGCTCAAATTCGATATCAATTGCGAAGAGAACTGCCGCCTTAAAATTTCGCTCACCGATATGATCTCGGGCGAAGTTTATAGTTACGTATCCGACGCGGTGGGGGGCGTTTGGCTCAACTTTGTGCTCGAAAGCAATTTGTTTAAGACTTCGGGCGGAACCGCGCTTGCGGCGTACGGGGCGCACTTTAAGTTGACGTTCGACGGAGAAAGTCCGTTTTCAATAAATAACGTAATGTGGCTGTGAAATGTGGAACACTGCAAAGTCCTGTCTTTACGGAAGAGAAAAGAGATCGGCAGCGCTCATATTTTTGACCGTAATAGAAATAATTTGCATAGTCGTTCTGTTCGTAATGTTGATGCTCAACCTGTTTTTTACGAGCATTTACGTCGACGGCGACTCTATGTCGCCCACTTTGACGGGGGCAAGCGAAGAAAACCCCAACGGCGGAGACTATGTTATAGCGGCAACTAAGATGACGCCCGATTATCAGGATATCGTCATCGTGCGCGACCAATCAGAGGGAATAAACCTTATAAAGCGCGTGATAGCTTTCGGCGGCGACGCCGTAAAGTTCAAAGAGGGCAGGGCGTTTTTAAAGCGCAAGGGCGAAGAGGTGTTCACCCCCTTGGACGAACCCTATCTCCATGTGATAGAGTACCCCGATCGCGATAAAAACAATTATGGCGAACACGTGGTCGCGGAGGGCTGTATGTTCCTTGTTGGCGACAACCGCGACGCAAGCCTCGACAGCCGCAACGCCGCAAAAGGTGATTTTCCCATGTCGAGCCTTGTAGGCGTGGTTCCCAAGTGGTCTATACAATACAAAGAGGCAATTACGGGATTTTACGGCTTTTTCAGGTTCTCAAGGGCGTAAAAGGATATTAAATGTTAAACCAAAGATCGATTAATACAAACCACAAGAAGGTGTAAAAAATGCGAGCGGTAGTAACAGTTGTAGGAAAGGATAAGACGGGCATAATAGCCAAAGTGAGCGGCTTTCTTGCCGAAAGAAAGGTGAATATTCTCGATATCAGCCAGACCATTCTGGAAGAGTATTTTGCCATGATAATGATAGTCGATATTTCGGATTCGAGCGTATCGCTTGCAAGGCTTGCCGAGGAGTGCGCCGAAATGGGCGGGAAGATAGGTATGTCCATTCACGTTCAGCACGAAGAGATTTTTAACGCTATGCACAGCGTTTGAGGGGCGTAAATGTTCAACACCAACGAAGTTCTCGAAACTATAGATATGGTCGAGAGGGAACACCTCGACATACGAACGGTCACCATGGGCATTTCGCTTATGCCTTGCATAGGCGCGACCGCCGAAGCTACGGCTAAAAAGGTCTACGACGCTGTCTGTAAAAAAGCCGAAAAAATCGTAAAGGTCACGCAGGATCTTTCGCTCGAATACGGTATTCCCATAGTCAATAAGCGGGTATCCATAACCCCCGCCAGCTTGATCTGCGCGCCGTTCGCCGAAAAATCGCATCTCATCGGCAAGGCTCTCGACGACGCGGCAAAGGCGGTGGGCATCGACTTCCTCGGCGGCTATACCGCCCTTGTGCACAAGGGTATGGCGGACTACGAAAGGACGTTCATAAACAGTATTCCCGAAGTGCTCGCTTCGACCGAAAGGCTGTGTTCTTCGGTCAATATCGGTTCTTCGAAGTCGGGGATCAATATGGACGCCGTAAAGTTAATGGGCGAAATCGTCAAAAAAACAGCCGAAATGACGGCAAAAAACGGCGGATTCGGCTGCGCTAAGCTCGTTGTGTTCTGTAACGCCGTCGAGGACAACCCCTTTATGGCGGGGGCGTTCCACGGCGTGGGAGAGAGCGGAACGGTAATAAACGTTGGCGTGTCGGGACCGGGCGTCGTTCAGCACGCCATCGACGGCATGCCCCAAGCCGATCTTACGGAACTTGCCGAAACCATAAAGAGGACGGCTTTCAAAATCACCCGCGCGGGTCAGCTGATCGCGCGCGAGGCGGCAAAAAGGCTCAACGCGGAGTTCGGCATAGTCGATCTTTCGCTTGCGCCCACGCCCGCACGCGGCGACTCTGTTGCGGCGATACTCGAACAAATGGGGCTTGAAAGCGTGGGAACGCACGGCACAACGGCTTGCCTTGCAATGCTCAACGACGCGGTCAAAAAGGGCGGCGTTATGGCAAGTTCACGCGTGGGCGGACTTTCGGGGGCGTTCATACCCGTTTCCGAAGATATAGGAATGATAGAGGCTGCGGAACGCGGTTCGCTTTGCATAGACAAGCTCGAAGCGATGACGGCGGTTTGCTCGGTAGGGCTTGACATGATAGCCGTTCCGGGGGACACGCCCGCCACGACGATAAGCGCGATAATTGCAGACGAAGCCGCGATAGGCATGATAAACAACAAGACGACAGCCGTCAGAATTATCCCCGCGCCCAATAAAAAAGTGGGCGACGAAGTAAATTTCGGCGGGCTTTTGGGCAGAGCGCCCGTTATGCCCGTGCACGGCGAGTCGGCGGAAAAGTTCATTTCACGAGGCGGACTAATTCCCGCGCCCATTCATTCAAATAAAAATTAATTCCAAAACTTATTAAAAGAGGTCAAAATGAAGAGAAGTCAGGTTGAAGAGCGTTACAAATGGAAAACCGAGGATATTTACCCCACCGACGAAGATTGGGAAAATGGCTATAACGAAGCAGTTTCCGAGCTTAATTTCAGCGGGTTTGCGGGCAAGCTCGGCGATAAAAAGACGCTTTTGAGTTTCTTAAAGAGCAACGACGAATTTTCAAAAAAGATTTCCCGCCTCGGCCTTTACGCGCATATGAAGCACGACGAGGACACGGGCGTTGCCAAATATTCGGCGTACTTCGCCAAGATAAACGGACTTTATTCGAAGTATTCCGCAGAGCTTGCGTTCTTCGAACCCGAAATGGCGGCGCAGGACGAAAAGTACCTTCAATCGCTCCTTGCCGATAAAAATTTTTCCGATTACGACTATATGTTAAAGCGCATCATCGCGCGTAAGCCCCACGTGCTTTCCGAAGCCGAAGAGAGGCTTATCGGAATGTCGGGCGAGATATTCTCGTCGTTCCGCGAGATATTCGGAATGATCGATAACCTCGATCTGCCCTTGCCCGAGATCGAGTGGAAGGGCGAGACCGTTAAGATAAGCCACGGCTTGTACGGCATTATTCTCCATTCCCCGGACAGAGAAAAACGGCGCGAGGTCTACGAAAAATACTACGGGGCTTATATAAGCCTGCTCGATACGATAGCGCAGACCTATATAGGTAACGTAAAGTGCGGCGTGTTTTTAAGCAAGGCGTATAAATATAACTCTTGCCTCGAACGCGCGCTGTTCGAAGAGGACGTGAGCGCGGAAGTCTATAAAAATCTGCTTGCCGCCGTCGACGGCGGTTTGCCCGCTATGCACCGTTACATTGCCGACCGTAAAAAGATACTCGGTTACGAAAAACAGTATTTTTACGACGTTTACGCCCCGCTCGTCGGCGGAGTCGACTTTAAGCCCACTTACGAAGAGGCGTACGAGATAGTCATAAAGGGGCTTGCGCCCCTCGGCGAGGAGTATTCCGCGCTGTTGAAACGCGGGCGCGACGAGAGATGGATAGACGTTGAAGAAACCGAGGGCAAGAGGAGCGGAGCGTACAGCACGGGCTGCGACGGCGTTCACCCCTTTGTGCTTCTGAATTATCAGCCCGCGATCAACGACGTTTTCACAATAGCGCACGAAATGGGGCACTCGCTGCACACCTATTTTTCGTCGCTCAACCAGCCCTATGCCAAGAGCGACTACACGATTTTCGTTGCGGAAGTTGCGAGCACGGTGAACGAAGTGTTGCTTTTGAAGTACCTTTTGAAAAACGCCGACAACGCAGAACTCAAAAAATATCTTTTGAATTACTACCTCGACAGTATTCGCGCAACTCTGCACCGACAGACCCTGTTTGCCGAATTCGAATGTGAGGCGCACGCAATGGCGGAGAGGGACGAACCGCTTACCAAAGAGAACCTCTGCGCGCTGTACGCCGATATAGGCAAAAAGTATTACGGGCAGGCTATCGAACACGACTACAACATTTCGTGCGAGTGGGCGAGGATACCTCACTTCTACCGCGCGTTCTACGTGTACAAATACGCCACGGGAATTACCGCCGCGATAAACATAGCAAAGCGCATATTGACCGAGGGCGAAAAGGCCGTAAATGACTACTTCAAGTTCCTTTCGTCGGGCTGTTCGTCCGACCCCGTATCGCTTCTTAAGCTTGCGGGAGTAGACCTTTCTTCGCCCGAACCTTATAAGGTTGCAATGGCAGAATTTGAAGAAACTTTGACCGAATTTGAAAAATTAATGGAAATATAGAGTACTATGCCAGACATAAACAACACAATGCCCCACAGTATCGACGCCGAACAGGCTCTGTTGGGCTGTATGATAATCGACAACGATATACTCGCCGACGTGCTTGAAGAACTTACTGAAGACGACTTTTACAGAGGTTCGCACAAGTATATAATTTCGGCTGTAAAAAAGGTTTTCAACGACAGAAAACCCGTTGATATCGTTACCCTTGCAGACGAACTCGAAAACGAGGGCAACCTCGATAACGCGGGCGGTATTTCGTACATAACCGAGCTTGCGCAAGCGACGCCCTCTTCGGCAAACTTCAAGTATTATCTTGATATTGTCAGGCGCGACAGCATAAACCGTGCGCTCATTCGCGCCGCGGGCGAGATAGTAAAATTTGCCCGTTCGAGCGACGACTCGGCAAAGAGTATTCGTTTTGCCGAGGATCAGGTATACGATATTTCGAAAACTTCGTATTCTTCGACGGTAAAGGATATCCGCGAGACTGAGGTTCTTGCAAAAATAATCAACAAGTTCGAGATACTGCAAAGAGATAAAAACGCCTTCCGCGGTATTCCGACGGGCTTTATTATGCTCGACAAAATAACCAATGGGCTTCAAAAATCCGACCTTATAGTCATTGCCGCCCGCCCCGGTATGGGTAAAACCTCGCTTGCGATGAACATCGTTGAACACGCCGCCGTTACCGAGGGCTGCGTGTGCGCCGTGTTTAGTCTTGAAATGCCCGAAGAGCAGATACTTCAAAGGTTGCTCTGTTCGGTTGCGGGCGTCAGTATGTCGGCGGCGTTGTCGGGAAAGCTCGATCCGCAAAAGGATTGGGTAAAACTCCAAAGCGCGAGCACGATCCTAAAAAACACTCGCATAAATATCGACGATTCTTCTGTGGTGACCCCCGGGGAAATTCTTTCGAAGTGCCGCAGAATCAAGTCGCGCAACGGCGGCAAGCTCGACCTTGTTATGGTGGACTATATCCAGCTCATGTCGAACGACAGAGATAAGAACAAAAGAAGCGAATCCAACAGAACGCAGGAAGTCGCCGACATCACCCGCCAACTTAAAATTATGGCAAAAGAGCTGAACGTGCCCGTCATCGCGCTTTCACAGCTCCGCCGTATACAGTCGGGCGAACCACAGCTATCCGATCTGCGTGAATCGGGCGCGATAGAGCAGGACGCCGATATAGTTATGTTCATCAACCGCCCCGATGTCGGACTTACCGACGACGAGATGATAAAGAAAAATATCATTAAAGGATCGGCAGATCTGATTATTGCAAAGCATCGTAACGGCGCGACGGGCAGGATCCAGCTCCGCTTCCGCGGCGAACTCACAAAATTCGTCAACCCCGAATTCAACGGCGCGATGGAAGCGAGGGGAGAGGCTATCGAGGAATATTACGCAAAGAAGAACGGCGGCGGACAGGGTGATAAAACTCCGCCCCCCGACGACAGAGACGTGCCCCCCGAACCAGAAGATTATTCCCCCGACGAAGACGCCGATTTTGATTACGACATTGACGAAAACGGCGATGGCGAAGAAGAATAAAATAGGGCTAAGAATAATATTGAGGTTAAGAATAAGAAAAGGCGAAGAATAATATAAGGCAAGAATATTTATCCAACCTCGTTTTAAGTTCAAATGACTACCGAAATTTGCAAAATCGACGCTTTTTCGCTTGAAAGAGCAAAAAAAATTATAGAGAGCGGCGGCGCGGTCGCGTTCCCCACCGAAACGGTTTACGGGCTTGGGGCGAACGCCTTTTCGACCGAGGCGGTAAACGGCATTTTTACAATCAAGGGCAGACCCAACAACAACCCGCTTATCGTGCACGTTCACAGAGATTACGATATTTCCGCGCTCGTCGACGAAATTCCCGATTATGCAAAAAAGCTCGCCAAGGCGTATCTCCCCGGACCGTTGACAATGGTCTACAAAAGCAAGGGCAAAGTAAGCCCTTCGGTGAGTTGCGGGCTTGATACGCTTGCCGTGCGTGTTCCCTCGCACGAGGGCGCGCAGAGGTTTTTAAGGTGCGTGGGGCTTCCGATCGCCGCGCCTTCCGCCAACATTTCAAAGCACGTCAGCCCGACTTCCGCGGAACACGTTTTGGGCGATCTTAACGGCAGAATCGAGCTTATTCTCGACGGCGGTAAGTGCGAGGGCGGAATCGAAAGCACCGTTCTCGACTGCACGGGCGAAGTTCCTGTAATACTCAGAAGCGGGCTTGTCACCCGACAAATGATAGCAAATGTTGCGGGTGACTGCGGTGTTTACACCTATATAAAGGGTGAACGCGCCCGCTCGCCCGGGCTTATGTACAAGCATTATTCGCCCAATTGCGAAACGGCTCTTTTTTCCGAAGGCGAACTTGAAAAAGCCTTATCTCGCTACGACGAAAGGGCGAAAGCGGGCAAGAGGGTCGTTATTATCTGCGGAACCGAAGCCGTGCGGCTTTTGGGGGAACGGCAAAATATTCCGCTCGGTAAAACCCCGTCGGAAATGGCAAAGAACCTCTATTCCGCCCTGCGCGAAGCCGAAAAGCAGTTCGACGTTGCTATTGCCCTCGTTCCCGAAAACGACGGCGGAATTATGGAGGGGGTAATAAACCGCCTTTCAAAGGCGTGCGCGGGCGAAGAGTAAAAGGGGCAGACGGGCAAAATAAAAGGATCGCACCCACAGCAGTCAAAAAGAGTTTGTCCCCAAAGCGCGCAACACGGTTCATATATACGGTTCATACATAACGGTTCAACCCGAACGGTTCGCACAAAACGGTTCGCAATAAACATAAAAACGTCAATAATTATATCCGCAAAAGCGGAAAGGCGGAGAATTATGAAGCATAAAAAAGTTGTTTTTGTCTGCACGGGCAACACTTGCCGAAGCCCCATGGCGGAGTATTTGCTCAAAAGCAAAATCAAAAAGCGCAAAATCAAGTGGTGGGGCGTGGCTTCGTGCGGAATACACGCCGAAGTGGGCGGTGAAATGAGCGAAAACAGCCGAATCGCCCTTGAAGAAGTGGGGATAAAAGCCGAGGGCTTTGCACCGCGCCAGCTCACGCAAAAGATATTGGACGGCGCAACCATAGTCATTTGTATGACCGCGACCCAAAAACAAATACTCGAAGGGTGCGGCAACGTGTTCTGCGTTAAAGACGTCTGCGGGCACGACATTCCCGACCCGTACGGAATGGGCATCGAGACCTATCGGGCAACGCGCGACGCGCTTTCGCACACGTGCGACCTTATAATACAAAACTACATAACACAATATAAAGACGGAGAAGAGATCAAATGAAAATTGCAATAGCTTGCGACCACGGCGGCTTGAACCTCAAACGCGAAATTAAAAAGTACCTTGTCGAAAACGGACACGAGGTAATGGACTTCGGTTGCGACAGCTTCGACAGTTGCGATTATCCCGACTACGCTCTCCCCGCGGCGGAAGCCGTTGCAAAGGGCGAGTGCGATAGGGGGATAGTAGTGTGCTCCACGGGCATAGGCGTTTCGATAGTTGCCAACAAGGTTCACGGAATAAGGTGCGCGCACTGCCACGATACCTACTGCGCGGAGTTCACAAGGCGGCACAACGACGCAAATATGCTTGCTCTCGGCGAAAAGGTGGTCGGGGTCGGCTATGCGTTGAAGATAGTCGAGCTGTTCCTCAACACCGAGTTCGAGGGCGGCAGACATTCCCGCCGCGTATCCAAAATTTCCGACATTGAAAAGAAATATTGAGTTTGTGTTGGCGAACCGATATTTTTCTGAACCGAACCGATAGTCTTTTTGGTTGAACCGATATTTTGTTTGGTGAACCGATAGTTTGTTTTGTTGAACCATTAATTTATTTAGATTGAAAAGATAATCTGTTTCGACCGAGCAAAAACTTAATTGTTACCCTTGTAAACCGCCGCCCGACATTTTGTCGGGCGGCTACTCTTATGCGAAATATCGGCTTTGTGTACGCAAAAACGCAGTTGTATTCGCGTGAAAAAATTAAAAAGAAATTTGAATTATTATATATATGGTCGCGATATGCGCCAAAATTAAATTACAAGGAGTAAAAAATGCACTATCAGGAATGGCTCAACGAATGGCTTGAAAATTATATCAAGCCCACATCAAAACAACGAACGTATTTAAGATACGCCGAAGCGGTACGGCTTCACATTGCGCCGTGGTTGGGGGAATATGAAATCGACTCGCTCACAGTTGACGTGTTGCAAAAGTTTGTTACCAACTTGCTTTGTTGCGGTAATCTTAAAACCCGCATGGGGCTTTCTTCAAACACGGTCTGTTCAATCATAAATATACTGCAAAATTCATTAAAGACGGCAAATTATTTGGGGCTTTCAAAAAACTATGTTGCGGACAAAATCAAACGACCGCCCAAAGAGGAAAGAGAAATAACCTGCTTTACGCTTGAAGAACAAAAAGCCATCGAAAAGGCGGTCAGCGACAGTCCGAAGAAGAAATTATACGGCATTGTGCTTTGCTTTTACACGGGGTTGCGTATCGGCGAGTTGCTCGCGCTCGGTTGGTCCGACATTGATTTGAACCGAGGGGTGATGAGGGTGACAAAGTCCTGTCACGACGGCAAAGATAACGACGGTAAATATATGAAGGTAATCGAAACTCCCAAAACAAGAAGCTCAAAAAGGGAAATACCGTTACCCAAACAGCTAATTCCGCAAATAAAAAGAATGGAAAAAAGCAGAGATTCCGACTTTGTTATTTCTGCAAACGGAAGGGGAGTATCGGTTCGGTCGTACCAACGCAGTTTTGATTTGCTGTTGAAACGCCTTAAAATCAAACACCGCGGCTTTCATTCTTTGCGACATTCGTTCGCGACACGTGCGCTTGAATGTGGAATGGACGTTAAAACGCTTTCGGAGCTTCTCGGGCACAAGTCGCCGACTATCACTTTGAACCGATACGCCCATTCGTTAATGGAACACAAACAAGACATGATGAACCGTTTGGGGAAGCTGTTATAAATAAAAAAAAGACAACTTATAAAGTCGTCTTTTACGTCTATCTATGAGCATAATCGGTGAACGCTTGTTCCTACATATCTTACAGCAAACCCTATAAAAAAGTCAACTAAAATGTTTTACTGCGTAAAAAATTTTTGAATATTTGGCAAATTTTGTAAAAAAAGCAATTGTATCGGTGAACAAAGCAAAAGTTTTGTTCACCGATTATGCTCATCGATGAACAAAACCTCGCTTCTTTTGTTCGCGGATATTTTAAATAAGTTGAAAATATGAGAATATGTGCATGCAATAATAAATTAAGCAAATTTGACTGTTTGCGACTTTCGCGAACTTTACGACGAGATTACAGTAGTTGTTTTGTTCGTGATTGATAAAATCTATAAAGGAGGTAAATACGATGAAGTACACTAAGCCCGTAGTTCTTGCGCAAAACAAAAAGCAAGGCTCCTACGTTGCCGGTTGCCCTGCCAATAATATGGGCACAGCCTGGGCATGCAGACATTGCGAAAGAACGAAGTAATGGCAGCTGTGCGCCCGCCCGAATTTTTCGGGCGGGCGTCGTCGGTGCGGCACGAATGGATTATTGAGAATCGTTAAAAAAATTATAATAAAAACGGAGAAAATTATACTATGTATTATGCACTCAGAAAAGGTTGCTATATCAGAAAAATAGGAAATTTCGGTTACATAAAGTCAAGCGGACTGTTTAACGACCTTGCCTTTGACCAAAGCGGGCAAGTTTTTCTTTCCGCGCTCAGCCGCACGCCCAAATCGCTTGAAAAATTGTCAGAAGAAATAGCGGCGGCGTTTATTGACATTAAAAGCGGCGACATAATCGGGGACGTAAAGGAATTTTTCGACAACCTTGCAGACGACGGATACGTCGTCTGCGGTGCGACCTATCGTGAAACAAACGACAACAATATGGGTTTTGACTATTCCGAAGTAAAACAAATCAATTTGGAAGAGGACTATACTCCGAAAAATTTTCGCTCGGCAAACGACACGCAGGAAGTTCTCGATAAATACTTCCGTGCCAATCCTTATTTATCGAATTTCCAGATAGAATTGACAAGCAAGTGCAACGAAAGGTGCATACATTGCTATATTCCGCATGAATATAAAAATACCGATATATCAGCCGACCTGTACTACGGCGTTTTAGAGCAACTGCAACAAATGGGCACGCTCGGCGTCACACTCTCGGGCGGAGAACCTATGGCGCATCCGCAGTTCAAAGAGTTTTTATTGGCGGCAAAAGAAAAAGATTTTTACGTGCATGTTTTAACTAACCTCACCCTTTTGGACGACGACATTGTGCGGATAATGAAGCGAGGGAACGCTTGCGGCGTGCAGACGAGTTTATACAGTATGATAGCCGAACACCACGACGCTATCACCACAGTAAAAGGGTCTTTTGAAAAGACAAAAGCCGCCATATTGCGGCTTATCGGAAACAATATCCCCGTGCAAATAAATTGCCCCGTAATGAAAGCAAACAGGGACGACGTAGCCGACGTTATCAAGTGGGGACACGAACACAAAATACGTGTAAATGTTGATTATTCCATTATGGCGGAATACGATCACCGCACGGATAATCTCGCTAACCGACTTTCTCCCGAAGAGTGTCGTTCGGTTATAAAATCTATTATAGAAAACGATGAAACCTACCGCGTAGATATTTCGGGGTTGGATAGCGTTGCGGTAAGCAATTATGATTATGACCCGAATGAGCCGTTTTGCGGAGTCGCCGTAAATACGGCTTGCATGGTGGCGAACGGAAACGTTTATCCGTGCCCCGGTTGGCAGAGCTATGTCTGCGGGAATCTGTACGAAAAATCTTTAAGCGAGATTTGGCTTGAATCGAACGAAATGAAGAAACTACGCGCATTGAAGCGTGGAGACATGAAAAAATATTCCTCGTGCAAGAACAAAGCCTTTTGCAGTCCTTGCCCAGGAAGATTTGCAAACGAGTCGCCCACGGGAAATCCAATGGAGGTGGCGGAACATTTTTGCGCCGTAGCCGAAGTAAACAGGCAAACCGTTTTGGAATATCTTAAAAAAGTCAAGCAGTGAAAAATTCCGAAATGTTTACTTTTGACTGTCACGTGCATTTCGGGCAGTATAATCAAATATATTATCAGCCGTCATGGGTGATAAAGGCGTTACACAAAAATGGTGTGCGCCGCGCTTGGGTATCATCAACGACGGCTTGTATCGAACCTCGTTCATTTGATGAAGCGCAATACTTGTCACGGCATATCGACGAAGAAGTGAAAGAGGCTCTTGCTCAGGCAAGCAAACTTAAAATGTCGCTCGTGCCGCTGTATTGGGCTGTACCTGAAAGATATTGTGACCCGAATAAGGTCGATGGTTTTCTTTATTCGGGATTCAAAATTCATCCAAAAGTCGGCGAATGGGGCGGAATAGGCGGTGAAAAGCTGTTTTTTGGCGTGTGCACCCGCGCTTCACAACGGCATTATCCAATATTGATACATACGGGCGTTGACGCTGTTGATTCGCCCGCGCGCTTCGAAAAATATTTCGCTGATTTTCCCGATGTGATGTTCGTCCTTGCGCATTGCCGAAATATCGGCGAGGTCATTCGGCTGTTCAAAAAATATAAAAATCTTCTCGGCGATACGGCATTTTGCCCGATAGAGGGTTACAAGGAAATATGTCGTGCGGGATTTGAATCGCGTATGCTTTGGGGGACGGATTTCCCGATTACGCATTGGTGCAGTCGTGAGAGCGACAAATTGAATTTGACGGTGCTTTCCGCAAACTACAAAGTGACTTTGGATAGTTTTAAGTTGAATTTTTAGTTATATAAAGTAACGCGCCGCCCGACATTTTGTCGGGCGGCGCGTTATGTTAAAGGCGCAAATTGTGAATAGTAAGGCGCAAATAGTGAAGAGGGCGGGTTGAACTTTAATAAGAAAAATCGGTAAGAGAGACTTAGCTGTTTTCGGCGGTTGGATATTTTTTTATTCAAAAAGGAAAATCGTAGAGGGTTGTGCCGTTTATGCGCAGACGGTAGTCGCCGTGTCGGTATACGCTCGCGCTCGAATAGCCGTCGCTGAACGCTATTTGACGGTCGGCTTGGCAAGTTCGGTTCTCGTCGCCGATAAACAAATTTGCCGTGCGCTCTCTCGAGCTGTCTAAAATTCCCGCCGAACCGTCGGATGCAATAAAGATTTTTACGCCGTTTACCGCAACAGAAAGATTATATTCGTCGATAAAGTTGTATTCCACGCCCGAGATCACAAAGCTCGAAGCATAGTAGACGGGCACGCCGTAAGCGTTCACCTTGTATTCTTCGGAGAACGCGTAGACGTCGTGGCAACCGATACCGCTCAGGTTCGCCGCCTTGTTGCCCAAAATTATGACCGAAGAGATATTGCACGAATAATACTTGCTCAAAAATTGTTTGACTTGCGAGGGCGATATGCCGTCGGTCAAAATCAGAACGTAATTCCCGTGCGAGCGCAAAAGCACTTCGCCGCCGTAACCGTACGAAACTATGAGTTCGTAATCGCAGAACGGCGAGTAGTAGCGGATAAGCGTATACCCCGCAAGCAGAACGACGGAGACGGCAACGGCGATCAGCCGCTTGATAGTTTTTAAGTTGATTTTGTCGCTTATCATTATGAGCGCGATGAAGAACAACGGCACGAACGCGCCCGCCCCGAACCCCGTTACAACGGCGTTTTCGAAGCCCGTGCCGACGATAAGCGAGATAATTGCCTCTACGGGAAGAGCGGCGTTCGGCAGAATGAACGGCGCGGCGACGGGTATTATCAAAGACAACAGCGTTCCCGCAAACAAAATCGTATACAGCAGTGAAAACAGCGGTAAAACTATGATATTTACGAGAAGTCCCGCAACGCTCAGATACCCGAAGCGCGAGAGCATTACGGGAGTAACGCCGAGTTGCGCGCCTACTGTGGACGAAGCGGTCGAGCGGATTTTTTTGGGGATCTTTATTTTTCTCAAGATGTGCGAAAAGCCGTCGGCAGTAACGGCGATCCCGCCCACGGCGCACACCGAGAGCTGGAAACCCACGGCGGTAAGGCTTAAAGGATCGATAAGCAACAGCACAATTACGGCTGTTGCCAACGTGTTCAGTCCGTCGTTTTTCTTAAAGAGCACCCGCGCAAGCGAATGGCAGGCGCACATGACGGCGGCTCTTACCGACGAAACGGTGAACCCGCAGATACCCACATAAAAGAACACGGGCGCAAGGCAGACCGCCGCGGAAATATATCGGTTCAACCGCAGTTTTGAGCAAATAAAGGCGATAATTCCGTAAATAATGCCGATATGCAACCCCGAAACGGCAAAAATATGCGCAACGCCGCCGTAGCGGAAACTCTGTATGGTGTTGTAGTTTATATAGGTAGTGTCGCCCGTGAGCATACCGAGGCAGACCGCCGCCGACTCGCTGTTGAGGTTATCGAAGAGAACGCGTTTGAACGCAGAGCGGATAGTGCCGAAGAGCGAAAAGCCGTATTCGGAGGTTAGTCCCGTGTAAACGGCGGACGAGTATTTAATGTTTGAGTAGACGTTGTAATTTATTTCGCCGTAGGAAAAGGCGTCGTACTTTTCGAGCGAACTGCTGAATTTAACGGTATATCCCACGTTGCAGTATTCGCCGTAGTCGTTTGAAAGTATAACGTAAACCTTGCCCGAGCAATGCCGTCCGTCAAGGGTGACGTTATCTATAATAATGTAATTGGCGTAACCTTCCTCGCCCTTTTCGGTCACCGTTCCGCAAATTTCGTAAGGGGCTTCGCTTTCGGCTTCGCAATAATCGAAGTCGGCAAGTCTGCAATAGCCGTAGATCCCGCCCGTTAAAAAGAAGGCGAGGAACAGCACAACGTAAATGGCAGGGGAGAGCAGTTTTCTCTTTATCAAAAACCAGATAATAAAAATAACCGCCGCCGCGCCTACGGCAACAGTTATCCATGCTAAATGAAGCGAAAAAAAGTACAGCGTAACGCCCACCAGGATACCGAGGCAGAGAAAGAGGGCGATTATTACCGGTATTCTTATGTTAAAAAGGCGTTTCATATGTGCATTTTAGCACTTTTATTTTGCGTTGTAAAGAAGTAGAGGCGGTAAATATTCAAAAGTATTTTTTCATACCGACGTTTTTTTGTTTTGATAATGTTATAGACGGAGAGTTGGGCGGAGAGTTGGGCGGCGCGCTTGCCAAGGCAAGCGCGCCGCCAAAGTGACGTTTTGATTTTCCGTTCGTTCAAACTTGATTTGTTTGCCGTTCTTTGCTATAATCTTGTTACCGATAAACAGAAATTTAGCGGAGAAGTGGTCGAGTAGTGTAAAAAATAATCGCGTCAATAACTGTGATTTGCCTGAGTTCATAAAATTCTACTTAAATTCGACAAGGTTGAACCTACGGTATTTGACAATGCGCTTCATTCCCGTTTACAATGTATGAAAAAGGAGAAGAGCCATGAATGAATTTGGAAACTATTTATATTCGCTCCGTAAAAACAAAGGAATGACACAACAGGAACTTGCAGATAAGCTCGGCGTAACGAACAAAGCTGTTTCGAAGTGGGAGACGGGCGAGGCATTTCCCGAAACTGCGCAACTCATTCCTCTGTCGGATATCTTCGGCGTTACGGTGGATGATTTGCTTCGCGGTAAGGGTGAAACTCTTTGCGAAGCAAAGCAAAAGACAAAAACGCTCGACGAAGAGCAGGGAGCCGTTCAGTCCGAGAAGAAGAAAAAATTGCGCTCAATCGGCAATATAATTAACACAGTCTTAACTTTGTCGGCAACTGCGATTTTTCTGCTATTTGGTTTTGCATGGGGGCTTTGGCATCCCGGTTGGGTAATTTTCCCTGTTGACGTAATCATATGCGGCATTATTTCAGTGATATTAAATAAAGAGTGATTGAGCGTTAAACTTCAATTTAGCGGAGGCAAGCTGTGAATTTTTGTGAGGGGTGCAATATGGCGTGCGGCGGCGACAGATGCCCTAAATGCGGAAGGAAAAAGTTGCGCGCCGTAACCGAAGATGATTTTTGTTTGGTCGGACAAGTGGACAGAATTTTCGGCGATAACCTTAAATTTAATTTAGAAAACGAAAATATAGAGTGCGTGCTTATGCCGTTCGGTACGGGTGTTAATTCTAAATTTGCTTTGCCGTTAGAAAGTTATCTTGTTTATGTACGATATAGAAATTTAGATTATGTACGGCGGATTTTAAATGATGATAATGCCTGAATTTCAATTTAAAACATAGAAAAAGCGAGGGCGGTCATGCTCTCGCTTTTTTTGCAAAAAAATAACGCAAGCCGAATTTTCGACTTACGTTAAAGATGGTGCACCGAGACAATTATAATCCGAACACGAAAGCTCGTCAAGGCTGACCGTTTGCGTTCCGTTTTTGTAGT
>CANRDY010000029.1 GCA_947629515.1 uncultured Clostridia bacterium | reverse complement strand
ATCACCGAGGAACAGATAGCCCTTTCGCTCAAAACGGGCGACCGTTCGCTCGTCGGAAAGACCCTTCCCCCGAACGGTCTCGAACTTGTCTCCGTCCGCTACGACTGACTTTTTGACGGTGTAAAACATGTAACGTTGGAATGTCATTTTCAAATAATAACTGTCACCCTGAGCGAAGCGGGCGCACTTCTAATAATAATTGTCACCCTGAGCAAGCGAAGCGCGTCGAACGGGTCTATTCCGCAGTATAGCGGAGTAATTATTTCAGAATAGTGGTGGTCGGTTTCAAAGAGCAAGCACAGACCACGTTGGGATTATCTCACTTAATCGCCCGCTAACGCGGGTCTCAAAGCGTTCGAAATGACAGTGCCATAATGCGCTCCGATATTATTTAAAATAGCGGCGAAGCCGCACGCTCTACACCACAACTTTTGCCGCAGGCAAAAATTTCACTTTTTGCGTAAGCAAAAAATTTCACTTGCGCGAAGCGCAAATTTCACTTTTGCCGCAGGCAAAAAATTTCACCGCGCCCCGCCTTGCGTTGAACAGCCCACCCGCCCGTCCGACTTCCCCGCCGTTAAGAAACATGGTCAAGCGGAACGCTTGCTTGCGTTGAACAGCCCACCCGCCGTTTTACCTCAACGCCGTTAAGACACATGATTAAGCGGAACGCTTATTTGATTTCTTGACATTTTCACAATATGTTTTTATAATTTACAAATAGAAGAGTTATATTTATTCTTAATAAGGTAATACTTTAACAAGTGTATAACTCCCAAAAAGAGGAACTTTTATGGATTTCTTCGAGTACGCAACCGCGGTAGAACCGCTTACAACGAACACCGACAGGTGGGTCATCTACCTTGTGGGCGGGCTGTGCTTTGCCATAGTGTTTGTCTTTCAGACGGTCGCGCTCTATGTCATATCGGGGCATGAGGGCTACAAAAACCGCTGGATGGCGTTCATACCGTTCTTCTCGACCTACTATATAGGCGTTTGCGGTCAGAAAAACAGGTTCTTCAAAATGGACATCAAAAAAATAGCCATCGCCACGGCGATATTCGAAGCCGTGCTCTTTACGGGCTATCTCGTCTATACTATCGCTTCGGAAATGCTGCTTGCTAACGGCAGTCTCGCCAGAGTCGCCGAGACCAATATCTACGGGTTAGAGACCGTGCGCGACGTATTCACAAATGTTCCCGCCTCGCTTGCATGGGCGGAGTGGTGCAGACGTTATCTTTGGCAATACATTCTCACTTGGCTCGACCTTATTTACACCTTTATGAACGTAATGGTGTTGAGCTGTTTCTTCCAGACCTACGCCGCAAGAAGGTATTTCATCTTCACAATAACCAGCGTTTTCTTCCCCATACAAGGCATACTCTTTTTCATCGTCCGCAACAACAAGGGCATGAACTATTACGAATTTATGCGCGGCGAACAGGAGCGGCAGTACCGCGCGTACAGACAGTACCAAGGCTACCCCGCCGACGATCCGTACAACCGCAACCCCTATTCGACGGGCGCGCCTCAGAACCCGCCCCCGCCCCCGCAGGGTCAGGGCGTTAAAACCGACGACCCGTTCGACGAATATCCCGATTCCGACGGCGTTAACTCAAACGGCTCGGGCACGGGCAACGGCTCGGGAGGAAGCGGCGGAAACGGCGGCGATCCTTTCGACGAATTTAATTGAATTACCCGTTTTTTCATTTTTTTCTTACCCTTGAGTAACGCGCCCCGAAAAGGGCGCGTTATTTAGTTGCTATTTTAAGAGCGCAGTGTTATAATTTTATAAAAGCGGTATAAGCGCAGTTTATAGCTGTTCGCGCAGTCCGCGTTCCCCAAAGGGCTTAAAAAAAGGGCTTAAAAAATGGAATGTATTTCGGCGATCGCCACGGCAAACGGCACGGGCGGGGTTGCGATAATAAGGATAAGCGGCGAAAAAGCCCTTGATATAGCGGGGGCAATGTTCTCGCCAATGCCAAAAGAGGTCGAGCCTAACCGCATGTATGCGGGGCACATCTCGGGCGACGGTTTCGCCGACTACGGGTTCATGGTGTTTTTTGCCGCGCCGCGCTCGTTCACGGGCGAAAACACGGTGGAAATTCACTGCCACGGCGGCGTGCACATAGCCCGCGGAATACTCAAAAAGACCATTTTGCTCGGAGCGCGACCCGCCGAACGGGGCGAGTTCACCCGCCGCGCCTTTCTCAACGGAAAGCTCTCGCTTGCCTCCGCCGAGGGAATGGCGGACATGATAAACGCCGAAAGCTCTGCTCTCCTGCGCGCGGGGAGCATGCTCTACTCCGAACGCCTCACCCGCGAAGTGGGCGAAATTCAGAACAAACTCAAATATATCCTCGCTTCCGTCGACGCGGAAATAGACTATCCCGAAGAGGACGAGGGCGATATCGATTTACAAAAAATACAGCGGGAACTGCGCGAAGTTCTAAAAAGCGTGAACGCCCTTTCCAAGGGCTATTCCTGCGGAAAAATGATAAAAAACGGCGTGACCGTCGCCATTTGCGGAAAGCCCAACGCCGGCAAGAGCAGTCTTTTGAACGCCCTTTTGGGCTATGACAGGGCGATAGTTTCCCCCGAGGCGGGCACAACGCGCGACGTGCTCGAGGGGGCGATCGAATTAAACGGCGTTAAGTTCAACCTCATCGACACGGCGGGCATACGCGCGGGCGCAACGGGCGCGGAGAGCGAGGGCATAGCCCGCGCAAGGGCGGCAGTGCGTTCGGCGGACGTCACGCTTTTTGTCACCGAGGGCGGGGAAGAACCGCCCAAAGAATACGGCGGAAAACTCATAACCGTGTTCAATAAATGCGACATATCCGCCCCCGAACGCGGTTACGACGCGGTAATTTCTGCGCTGACGGGCGAGGGGATAGAGGAGCTTAAACGCCTGCTTGTGGAAGCGGCGGGGGGCGAGCAGGCTCTCGACAAAGCCTATTTGGTTGAAGAACGGCACTATCTTGCGTTAATGCGCGCGCAAGGCGCGCTTTCCGACGCATGCGCAACCGCACAAAAGACGGCGGATCTTTTAGCCGTCGACATAAAAGAGGCGTGGGACGCTCTCGGCGAGATCACCGGCGAGACCGCCTCGGAAGAGGTTATAGCGGAGATTTTTTCCAAATTCTGCGTAGGCAAATAACTCCCGCAAACTTCGTATATGCGTCGCATAACATTGTCGCGCTCCGCTTTTGCTCGGTCACGTACTTCTGTGTACGCTCCCTCGCAAACTGCTCGCGCTCCTCGTTCTGCTCGCATCTCCGAAGTTTCTAACTTCGTAATTGCAAGATAGACCGAGCCTTTCTCACTTCGTGCAACTATCGCCTATTCCTCCCCTTCCATTTGGAGGGGGAGGGTAGGGTGGGGGTAGGACTTCCAAATAATATCGGAGCACATTAAGGCACTGTCATTTCGAGCCGATTGAGAAGACGTGAAACGTCTTCGATTGAGCGAGAGAATCCCCCCGTGGTCTGCTCGGGGCACTTTGAAACGCGTACCCAAAAACCCGTGGTCTGCTCGGGGCACTTTAAAACAGTAATAAAAAAACCGTGGTCTGCTCTTGCCCTTTGAAACGCGCACCTAATTCCAAAACAATCATCACCACAAAAAAATCCCCCCCATACCCCCCCAAAAAAACACTCCACCCAAAAGGACTTTCCTATGGTAAATCTCGAACTTTACAGAGTATTTTACACCGTTGCAAAATGCGGTTCGCTCACGCGCGCCGCGCAGGAGCTTTACATCTCCCAACCCGCCGTATCGCAGTCGATAAAACAGCTCGAAGGTCAGCTCGGCGTAACCCTCTTCAACCGCACGCACAGAGGAATGGAGCTGTCTGCGGCGGGCGGCAAGCTCATCTTCAAGCAGGTCGAGGACGCCCTCAACCTTTTGGACTCCGCCGAAAGCAAGCTGTCCGAGCTTAAAACAACCGCTTCGGGCACAATAAGGATAGGCGCGACCGACTCCATTTTCTTCCACATACTCGCCGACAAAATCGCGGAGTATAACGAAAGATATCCCCAAGTCAAGTTCGAGCTTATCTCGTCGACGTCGCCGTACACCCTCAGCCAGCTCAAAGAGGGCAAGTGCGACATAGCTTTCGTCAACCTGCCCATGCAGGACGACGACGTCAAGTTCTGCGGCACGGTCGCGCACCTTACCGACATATTTGTCGCGGGCAGCAAGTACGACTACCTCAAAGGGCAAACCCTTTCAATCGAAAAGTTGCAGGAACTTCCCGTTTTGATGATTGAAGAAAACACCGTCGCCCGTCACGCGATAGCTTCGTTTTTGGGCACCCTCGGAGTGCGACTCAACCCCGATATCGAGGTCGCCAATTGGGATCTTATGATAAAGCTCGCTATAAAGGGAATGGGGGTAGGCTGTATCCCGCGCGAGTACTGCACGACCGAACTTGCCTCGGGAGAGTTGTTCGAAGTTCAAACCCGCCCGTCACTTCCCGCAAGGGGTGTAGGTATCGCCCTTTTGAAGAACGTCCCCTTATCTTTTGCGATGAAAGAGTTTATCGCCATGTTCAACGCCTATTCCTTTTGACCCTTTTGCCGCCGAACCCGACCCCAACCCACCCATTCGCGCCCCTCGTATCTTGACCAAACCCACCCATTCGCGCCCCTTCGCTTGCGAGGGGGAGCTGTCCGCGAACGCGGACTGAGGGGGTGTGTTCTAAATATTATCGGACTATATTATGGCACTGTCATTTCGAGGGATATGAGACCCGCATAAGCGGGCGATTGACCGAGATAATCCCCCCGTGGTCTGCTCTTGCACTTTGAAACGCGTACCAAAAAAACCGTGGTTCGTGCTTGCACTTTGAAACCACCCCCCCCCCAAACACTCAAACAACAAACTATGAAACAACAGAAAATCTACTATTATTCGGACGAAGTAAACGACGACTTCGCGGGCACGCACATTGTGCGCAAGCCCCTTCCCGAAAATTACGAATATCTGAATAAGGGCTTTTGGTTGCGTTTGAGGCGCGGTATTTTTTATCACTGCATAATCCGCCCCATCACGTTTATCTATAACAAGCTCATAAAGCGCGTCAAATACGTCGGCAAGCAAAAGCTCAAAGGCTACAAAAAGGGCGGCGCGTTCATGTACGGCAACCACACGTCGATGATAATCGACGCCTTCAACCCCAGCTATCTCGCGTTCCCCCGCCCCGCCGACGTAATAATCAACGCCGACGCAATGTCGATAACGGGCATAGGCTGGCTGTTAAAGACGATAGGCGGCTTCCCCATACCCGAGGGCTTCCACGCAATGGCGCGCTTCAACGCCGCCGTCAACGAGGCGTACTCCAAACGCCATTGGATAGCCGTCTACCCCGAGGCGCACATCTGGCACTATTACACCGGGATCCGCCCGTTCCCGTCGGTCTCCTTTGCATACCCCGTCAAAAACGGCGCACCGTCGTTCGCCTACACAATGACCTACAAAAAGCGCAAACATTCGCGCTACCCTAAGCGCGTAGTCTATATCGACGGACCGTTCTTCCCCGATAAAAGCATACCCCCCAAGCAGGCGGAGCGCAAACTGCGCGACGAGATCTACTCCGCCATGTGCGAAAGGGCAAAAGAGAGCGACTGCGAGTATATCAAATACGTCTACCGCCCCAAGGAAGAACCCAAAGCGGTCGAACCGTCAGACGGCGCGACCGTAAACGGCGCAAATGTAAACGGCGAACCCGCAACTTACAAAAAAGCGGTCGAACCCCAAGCGTGCGATCCCGAAAACCTCAGCAAGGAGTGAGCCTTAATGAAGTTCACCGAACTTAAAAACAGCATAGCCGAGGGCGCGCAGAGCGTGTATCTTTTGCAGGGCGTCGACGCGTATTTCCGCTCCAAGGGCGAAGAGATGATAAAAGAGGCGTTTTTACAGTTCCCCGAGCTGAACTACGCTTCGTTCGACGGCGAAACCTTAAAGGGTTCGGCGATAGGCGAAATGGTTACCGCCCTTAAAAATTACCCGTTCATGGCGGAAAAGCGGTTGGTCAAAGTCTCTGAATTTTACCCCGCCGAGGGCGAATTCAACGCCTACTTAAAGCCCCTTTTCGAGGATTTTCCGTCCACGTCCATACTTATAATAGTCAACTCCCAATCCAAAAAGGGAGTGGACTTAAAGAGGAAAAACGCCGTCACATACGTCGACTGCAACAAAGCCGAACCCGAAACGGTTGCGCGGTGGATATACCTCACCTTAAAGCGCGCGGGCATAACCTGCGCCGCCGACGTCTGCGAAAAGATAGCCGCATGGTGCGTGTCGGATATGGCGCGCGTGTCGGTGGAAGTGGAAAAGCTCATAACCTATAAGGGAAGCGGCGAGCTAACCGACGAAGAGGCTGAAGCCCTCGTCTACAAAGACGCCGACTACCGCGTATATCAGATGACCAACGCCGTCGCCGCGGGCAACTACACGGCGTACGCCGAGATCTCGCGCGAGTTGCGCTCCAAGGGCTACGACGAGCTTGCGATAATGAACTCGTTTTTGTCCTTTTACAGGAACATGCTGTCGGCATCCTCGTCGCCGCTCGGCAACGCGCAGTACGCCGAGCGCAATTCGATGAACGAATACTCCGTAAAGAAGTACCGCGAGCAGGCGAAGAGGATAGGGACGGAAGAGATAACCCGCCTTTGCGCCAAGACGTACTCGCTCATCTCCGACGTAAAGAGCGGCGTAACCACCCCCCCGACCGCCCTAAAAATTTTGGAATCGATGATATTTTTTTCATGATAATGTCGGAGTATTAAGGCGCGCTTCTAAGAATAACTGACATTTCGTTCGAGGGCTTTGCCCGACCCCTCTCCAAAGGCGAGACCGAAGCGAGCGCACTTTTAATAATACTGTCATTTCGACCGAAGCGTTAGCGAAGTGGAGAAATCTATTCCGCAGTATAGCGGAGTAATTATTTCAGAAAAGCGGGGGTCGGTTTCAAAGTACAAGCACAGACCACGTTGGGATTCTCTCGGTCAATCGCCCGCTTCGCGGGTCTCATATCCCTCGAAATGACAGTGCCTTAATGTGCTCCGATAATATTTAAAATTAACGTTGAACAGCCCTCACGCTTGTTTACTTCCAAGCCGTTAAGACGCTTGGTCAAGCGGAACGCTTGCGCACACAAAAAACTTTTCTTGCGCAAACTTATAAAAACGCTTTATTTTTTGAGTCTTTGACTATATAATATAAATCGAAAAAACCGTAAAGGGAGCACAACATGGATAATTGGCAAGGTATCTGGAACAAAATCGTAACCTTTTTCACCCAAACGATACCCAACGGCTACGTCGCGCTTATAATGCAGTTCTTGCTTTTGGCAATTCTGTATTATTTCGTGTTCAAAGTTCTCAAAGAGAACAAGGGCGCAAAGTTCATAGCGGCAGTGGTATTTTTCGTAATATTGAGCGGGGTAACTTTCGTATTCTCCGGCTTCGAAACTTACCTTCTTCTGCTCATACTCATAATGATAGCTCTGCTCATCTTTACTATGTTCCACAGTGAAATAAAACGCTCGCTGCTCGATTCGGGCAACAAGCGCGCAAAGAACGATTCTCTGACCGTATCGGGCGTCGAACTCATTATCGACGAAACCGTCCGCGCCGTACAGAATATGTCCAAAAAAGACATAGGCGCGCTCATAGTCCTTTCCAACGAGAACCTTCCCGAGGGTATAGTTCAGAGCGGAACGGTGGTAAACGCCGTCATCTCCTCGCAGATGATCGAAGCCGTTTTCTATCCCAAAGCCCCCCTGCACGACGGCGCAATGATAATCGAGGGCAGCAAGATCTACGCGGCGGGTTGCTTCTTGCCCGTTGCGCAGAACGAAAATCTGCCCAAGGATATGGGCAGCCGTCACCGCGCCGCCCTCGGAATAACGGCGGTCGCAAACGTAACGGCGATAGTCGTTTCCGAAGAGACGGGCATAATTTCCATAATCAAAAACGGCGTAGTCAAAAAACGCTACGCGGACGCGGCGGATCTCAAAAACGCGCTGTCCGATTACTATTGGTCCGATCTTACGGCGGAGGGTAAACTGTAATGAAAAAGTTTAAAAAATTCATAGTCGACGCTTTCACCAAAAACATTCCCATAAAATTGCTTGCGATAGGCTTAGCCGTGCTCACGGTCATATTTATCAATATCTGATTATGAACACCATACGCATACCCACAATTCTTCTTCCCAAGGAAGAACCCATATACACGTGGGCTGTAAACGCCTGCGACCAGTTCACGTCCGACGCCGCCTATTGGCAAGAGGTCGAACGCATAACGGCGGGCAAGCCCAGCACGTATAACCTCATTTTCCCCGAGATCTATCTTAAAGACGACCCCGAATCGCGCATCAAAAAAATCAATCAAAATATGCGCGACTATCTTGCGGACGGCGTGTTCAAAGAGGTAGAGGGCGGTTTTATCCTCGTCGAACGCACCACACCCTCGGGCGTGCGCCGCGGCATAGTGCTTGCGATCGACCTTGAAGATTACTCGTTCGAAAAGGGCGCAAAGACGCCCGTCCGCTCGACCGAGGCGACCATTTTAGAGCGTATCCCGCCCCGCGTTCGCATAAGGCAAAACGCGCCGATAGAGCTTCCCCACGTAATGCTCCTCTACGACGACAGAGCCGATATAGTCCTCAAAAGCGTAAAAAAGGGCGAAAAGCTGTACGATTCCCCCCTCAACATGGGCGGCGGGAGCGTAAGGGGTTACTTCGTCGAAAACGCGCAGGAGATAATTAAAAAATTCTACTCCCTCGTCGAGGGTGCGGAGGATAAATTCCTCTTTGCCGTTGGCGACGGAAACCACTCGCTCGCAACCGCAAAGACGTGCTGGGAGAACCTCAAACCCACCCTTTCAAAGGAGCAAAGGGCAAACCACCCCGCGCGTTTCGCGCTCGTCGAGGCTGTCAATATCTACGACAAAGCCCTCGTTTTCGAGCCTATCCACAGGCTTGTAAAAACGCAGTTCGCCGAGCAATTTATAAATGGACTGAACCTCGGGGGCGGCTCTTTCGCACGGGCGGCTTGCGGCGGCACGGCAAAAAAGATACCTTTCCCCGCCAACGTTCCGCAGGGCATACGCGCCCTCGACGAATATATATACGGGTTCCTCAAAGAGCACGGCGGCGAGGTCGACTATATCCACGGCGACAAGGAGCTTTTGGGCTTCACGCAAAGCGGCGGGGCGGGCGTGCTTCTCCCCGCGATCGCCAAAGAGGAGTTTTTCCCGCTCATCAAAGAGGGCGGCAACCTTCCCCGAAAAACTTTTTCGATGGGCGAAGGAGCCGAAAAGCGTTACTACATCGAGGCAAAACGAATAAAATAATACAAAAGACCTTCACTTGAAAGATCCTTGAAAAATGGCAAAAGTATGTAAATTCGGCGGCACGTCCATGGCGGACGGCAACATAATCAACGCCGTTAAAAAGATAATAGAAAGCGACAAGGAACGCCGTTTCGTCGTCGTCTCCGCCCCGGGCAAGAGGTATTCGGGCGACACCAAAGTCACCGATCTGCTCTATGCCTGTTATTCGGCTATCGAAAAAACGGGGGAACTCGGCGAAACTTTCGAACCCGTCAAAGCCCGTTTCCGTTCAATCGTAAAGGAACTCAACGCAAATTTCGATATAGAGCAGACCCTTTCCGAAACTCAAAAGCTGATAGAGAAGGAGAGGAGCGCGGACTTCACCGCCTCGCGCGGGGAGTACCTCTGCGCCGTCATCGTCGCCAAGGTTTTGGGGGCGAAGTTCATCGACGCGCGCGACGTCATATTCTTCACCGAAAGCGGCGCGCTCGACGGCGACAGGTCGTATAAGGCTATCGCCGAGGCGTGCAGGGGCGAAAAGATCTGCGTGTTTCCCGGGTTCTACGGAAGCGATACAAACGGCAGAGTCAAAACCTTCTCCCGCGGCGGTTCGGATATAACGGGCGCGGTAGTGGCGCGGGCGGTCAACGCCTCGCTCTACGAAAATTGGACGGACGTTTCGGGCTTTCTGGCGTGCGATCCGCGCATAGTCGACAGCCCCAAACGCATAAAGAGCATTTCTTATAAAGAACTGCGCGAGCTCAGTTACATGGGCGCAAACGTTCTGCACAGCGAAAGTATCTTCCCCGTCCGCAAAGCCAACATTCCCATAAGGATAAAGAACACCTTTCGCCCCGACGACGAGGGCACGGAAATTCTGCCCAGCTCGCGCTACAAGCCGAGCGGCGACATAGTTACGGGCGTTGCGGGCAAAAAGAATTTTACGGTCATATATATCGAAAAATCGCTGATGAACTCCGAAGTGGGGTTCATAGCCAAAGTGCTGGCGGTTCTTGCCGAAGAGAATATCCCCGTTGAACACATACCCTCGGGCATCGACACAATGTCGCTCGTAATTGAAAGCGGGTATTTGGGGGGAAGCAAGCTCGGCAGAGTTATCGATGGCATACAGAACGCCGTCGACCCCGACGTCATAAGGGTGATAGAGAACATAGCCCTTGTTGCGACCGTGGGGCACGGAATGTCGTCGTCGGTGGGCACGAGCGCGCGCCTTTTCAACGCGATTGCCGCCGCCGACATAAACATAGCCATGATAGATCAGGGTTCGAGCGAACTCAACATAGTTGTCGGCGTCCGCAACGAGGACTATGAGAGGTGTATTAAAGCCATCTACGCCGAATTTTTCTCTTAAACTGCCGCAAACTTCGTATATGCTTCGTTCTGCGTTGTCGCGCTTGCGCACTCCTCGGTCACGTACTTCAGTGTACGCTCCCTTCGTCGTTTGCGCACGCTCCTTGCATAACTCGCATCTCCGAAGTTTTTAACTTCGTACAGGCAAGGGCAACCTAGCGCACTAAACTCCCCATTCGCTCCCCTTCATTTATGAGGGGGAGCTGTCCGCAAAGCGGACTGAGGGGGTGCACTTCTAAATATTATCGGAGCGACTTATGGCACTGTCATTTCGAGCGACATGACACGCGCCATAGGCGCGGGATTGAGCGAGAGAATTTCTCGCGCGGCGTAAGGAGCACCGCCGCGCTCGGGCACCGCTTGCGCCTTGCACTATGCGCAAGCTCATCTCGTGCGGCAAAACAGCGGGTGTCCGCTGTTTTGAGAAGCCCCGCACTCGACCCCGTGGTCTGCTTTTGCCCTTTGAAACGCGCACTCAATTTAAAATTAATAATCAAAGCCCCCGCGGCGCACGCGCCGCGGGGGCTTTTGAACAACTAAAATTTTCTCACTCCGCCGCTTCACATTTCCAATAATATTTGTAATACTTGTGCGTAGTCAAATAGGTCTTGTTCTGAACGGGGTCGTCAACATTTACGGCAGTCGGGCTTGACATATCCTCCTTTGCCGAAACTTTCCAGCCCGTCTTGTTCTCAAACGTAATGGTTTGAAGATTGTCGCAGTCGCGGAAGGGCTTGCTTCCGATAGCCGTTACGCTTGCGGGAATAGTCACGCTCGTGATCGTCGTGCACCCGATGAACGCAAAACTCTTTATTTCGGTCACGTCCTGCGGAATGTTGTCGAGCACCGTCACGGGCAAGTCGTTGAAGTAAAGGCTGTGCGCAAAGTACAGCGGGTTAGCGTCATATGTCGCAAAATCGATAAGGCACCAAGCCGTCATATCGTACATATAAACGCTTTTCAGTTTTTTGCACCCTTTGAACGCGGTCGTTCCGAACGAAGCCACGCCCTTGCCGATAGTCACCTTGTCAAGGTTCGAGCAGTCCTCGAACGTCGAAATGCCGAAAGAGGTGGAAGCCGTCTCGGTTCTGTCGGGAATGTTCAAAGTCAAAAGCCCCTTGCAGCCGTAGAAAGCCGCGTCGCCAACCGTATTGACGGCGGCGGGAATGGTTATTTCGGTAAGAGCATTGCACCCTCTGAACGCGTATTGCCCGATAGAATCGAGCGCGCTGTCGTCGGCAAAATTTATAGCGGAAAGTTTTGCGCAACCGTCAAAGGCGTTTTCGCCTATCGCGGTGACGCCCTTGCCGATGTCGACCCTTTCAAGGTTCAAACAGCCCTCAAAAGCCCAGCGGTCGATAGTGGTCACGCTGTCGGGAATTGAAATTTCGGTGAGCGCGATACAGTTGTAGAATGCTTCCACGCCTATAGAGGTAACGCCGTTGTTGATGGTAACGCTCGCAAGATTTATGCAACCCTCGAACGCGCTGTCGCCGATAGAAGAGACGTTTGAAGGAATGGTAACGCTTGCAAGGCTTTTACAGCCGTTGAACGCCCGCGCGCCTATAGAGGTAACGCTCGATGGTATCGTCACGCTTGTAATATCCTCGCTGAACCCGAACGCATGCGAACCGATAGCGGTGACGGGTTTGCCGTCGACTTGCGCGTCAATTGTGATTTCTGTTTCGGTGACCGTTCCCAAGCCCGTGCAGGTGTAGGTCAAGCCGTCGGTGTTCAACTCGTAGGCAAGAGCCTTAGCAACGGGGGGATCGTTGTTTTCTGTTCCGCCCGTACCCGTGCCCGAGTCGCCTTGTTGGGTGTTGTTGCCGTCGCTCGTGCTGTCGGGAGCGGGAGCGCAAGCCGAAAGCCCGAACGCAAGGCAGAGCGTTGACGAAAGGGCAAGCAAAGCTATAAGCAATTTTTTCATAGACAATCTCCTTGATCGGCGGCACTGAAAGCCGCAATATGAAAAGGTGTTCCAACTATTAAAGATTTTGGCAGTAAGAACCGTTTTTTTTGCGAACGTCACCCAACCAAAAGGCAAAATTCCATATTCGCGTAAAAATTCCACCGCCTTGTCAATTATGAATATATCACTATTATATTAAAAAGTCAAGAAAATGAGCGGCACTGAACATTACTGTACTTTTTTAAAGTTATCTGTTATAGTTTAACCTTATTCTCAAAACCTTATTCGCCCGCGAACGGAGGGGGATGCACTTCTGAATATTAACGTATCACATTATTGCACTTTATATTAACGTATCACATTATTGCACTTTTTCGCGCGCGGGCGTTTTCACGCCCGCGCGCATACTATCGGAGCACATTAAGGCACTGTCATTTCGAGCGATATGACACGCGCCATAGGCGCGGGATTGAGCGAGAGAATCCCCTTGTGGTCAGCTCGGGGCACTTTGAAACAGTAACCTAATATAAAAATTTTTAATCAGATTTTAATTTTGTAATGGTAACATTAAAGCAAAATCAACCCAAAACCCATTCGCGCACTGCCCCATAACCAACCCTCCCCCTTCGCTTACGAGGGGGGAGAATTGAAGAGGGGGGAGCTTTTTTAAATAATATCGGAGCAACATAAGGCACTTTTCGCGCGCGGGCGTTTTCAAACGCCCGCGCGCATATTATCGGAGCACATTAAGACACTTGGTCAAGCGGAACGCTTGCGGCGGAACGCCGCAAATTTCACTCGCACGTAGTGCGAATTTAACTTTATTCCCACAAATGCACATCTCAACATTCCCGCAAATAAACGGTTCAAAGCGTTGTTTACAACAAATGTCTGCGGGGTACAATAAAAGTAGTAAGATTTTTTTATAAGGAATTGAATTATGCAACAAGAAAGACTGCAAAAATACGCCGAACTCATCGCAAAGTGCGGGTTGAACGTCCGCAAGGGTCAGGAAGTAATCATCCGCTGCGGGCTCGATCAGCCCGAATTCGTGGCAACGGTCGTCGAGGAGTGCTACAAACTCGGCGCGGAACGCGTAAAGGTGGAGTGGTCGTACATGCCCATAACCAAGCTCAATTACAACTACCGCACGCTCGAAAGTCTTTCGGACGTGACCGACGTCGAAAAAGCCGAATGGCAGCGCAAGCTCGACAAGCTCCCGTGCCTTTTGTGGCTCGATTCCGACGACCCCGACGGTCTCAGCGGAACCGACAGCGCGAAGATCGCCAAGGCAAACATGGCGCGGTTTCCCGTCATCAAGCCCTACCGCGAGGCACTCGAAAACCGCTATCAGTGGTGCATAGCCGCCGTCCCGGGCGCGGAGTGGGCGAAAAAAGTGTTCCCGGGGCTGCCCGAGGCCGAGGCGACGGAGCGGCTGTGGGAGGCGATCCTCAACGCCTCGCGCGTGGACGGCGACCCTATCAAGGCGTGGGAGAAGCACAACGCCGAGCTTTCAAAGTACTGCAAGCTCCTCAACGACTACAAGTTCAAGTACCTCGAATACGAGAGTTCCAACGGCACTTGCCTTAAAATAGGTTTGAACCCCCGCGGCAGGTTTGCTGGCGGCGGCGAAACCACGTTACCCTCTGCCGCGGCAGGTGCGAACCTTCCCCAAAAGGGTGCGGCGGACGCCGATAAAAACGCTCGACAGAGTGCGGCCGATACCGCCAAAGCCCAACCGAGCGCGGCGGGCGGCGTTTACTTCAACCCCAACATACCGAGCGAAGAGGTGTTCACAACGCCCCTGAGGGGAGTTGCCGAGGGCAAGGCGGTGGCAACCAAGCCGCTGTCGTATCAGGGCAAGCTCATCGAAAATTTCTGGGTGCGCTTCGAGGGCGGAAAAGTAGTGGAGGTGTACGCCGAAAAAAATCAGGACGTGCTCGAAAAAATGGTGGCTATGGACGAGGGCGCGGCGTACCTCGGCGAGGTCGCTTTGATAGGCTACGACAGCCCCATAAACAACACGGGCATACTCTTTTACAACACCCTTTTCGACGAGAACGCAAGCTGTCACCTCGCCCTCGGCAGAGGCTTCAACGAGTGCCTTTCGGGCTTTGAAAATATGACGGCGGAAGAGATCGAAAAGGCGGGCGTCAACAACTCCATGATCCACGTCGACTTTATGATAGGAAGCAGAGATCTGCGCATAACGGGCGTCACCGAAGAGGGGGAAAAAGTCCCCGTATTCGTCAACGGCGATTGGGCGATTTAAGCCGCCCCAACGGTTTTAATACGGTTTTTTATCTTAAGGAATCGCCCGCGCAACAGCCCGCAAAAGCCCACTTATAACCCCGTCTTTCCAACCCGCCCCAACTCATTTATAACCTCACCCAACCCTTTTATGACCCTACCCAACCCCAAAATCTACCCCGACTTTTCAACCCGCACTAACTTATAGTGCAAACCTAAAAAACCCAACAAACATAAAAAGCACGGTCAAAAGACCGTGCTTTTCGGCATTTTTAAGCGTTTGTAAAGTACTATGCGACGCATAATACCCGCGTTTACGCAACAATTTTTAATTAAATGACGTTCAACGCATAGAACTTCAAATAGCTCGTCTCGTCCGCTCCGAGCAAGGCGGGGTGGTCGGGGGCTTGCGTTTTTATCTCCAGAAGGCGCACCTGCCGCCCGCTCTCTTTGGCGGCTTCGCGCAACATTCTTTCGAACAGCTCCCTCGTCATATAGTGGGAGCACGAGCAGGTTATCAAAAAGCCCCCGCTTTTTACCGACTTCATCGCGTTGAGGTTTATATCCTTATATCCGCGGTACGCGTCTTTGACCTCGTCTGCCGTTTTGCAAAAGGCGGGCGGGTCGAGGATAATAAGGTCGAACTGCCGTTTTTCGCGTCTGAAATTACGGAGTATTTCGAACGCGTCGCCATGCAGAGTTCGCACGTTTTCAAACCCGTTTAACCGTGCGTTCTTTTTTACCGTTTCGAGGGCGAGCGGAGATATATCGCAGGCGGTCACGTTCGCCCCCGCAAGCGCGGCGTTCATGGCAAAGCCTCCGCTGTTGCAAAAGCAGTCGAGCACCTCGCCCCGCGCGTATCTTCTCACGGCAAATCGGTTCTCCTTCTGGTCGAGGAAGTATCCCGTCTTTTGTCCGTTCTTTATGTCCACAAGCATCTTCACGCCGTTTTCTTCTGTTTCCACAAGGTCGGGTACTTCGCCGTACAGCAGTCCCTTGGTCTCTTCAAGCCCCTCTTTTTTGCGAACGGCAACGTCGCTCCGCTCGTAAACGCCTTTCGGCGCGAACAGCCGCACAAGGCAGGAGCAGATCATCTCTTTGCGCATATCCACCCCGAGCGAGAGGAATTGGCACGAAAGGTAGTCGCCGTACTTGTCGACGATGAGCGCGGGCAAAAAGTCCGCCTCGCCGAAGCACAGGCGGAAGCTCTCGCCCAGCCCCAACGCTTTTCTCATTTTGTATGCGTTTTCAAGGCGTTCCATATAAAGGCTCTCGCCGTCCTCTTCGCCGCCGCGTATAAAAATGCGCACGAGAATTTTCGAAAGGTGGTTTATGTATCCCTTGCCTATGAACCGCCCGTCCGCGGCGTAAACTTCGGCAAGCGAACCGTTTTTGTCCTTGCCCTCGATCCTTGCCACTTCGTTTGCGTACACCCAGCTGTGACCTTCCAGAACGCGCTTTTCTTCGTTCTTTTTCAAAAAAATTTTGTAACCCATATAAATGATTTTACCAAATAGCAATAATAATTGCAAACGCTTTGAATACGTTTGATTTTTATTTATTTAATGTGGTATAATCTTTTCGATGCGCAAACTGTTGAAATATCTCGTTCATTATAAGCTCCAAAGCGTGCTCGCGCCCCTTTTCAAACTGTTGGAGGCGTGTTTCGAGCTGTTTGTGCCGATAATCGTCGCGGCGATAATCGACAAGGGCATAGGCGAAGGAGCGGGGGCGGGCTATATAATAAACGCCTGTCTCATTCTCGTTGCGTTGGGAGCGGTAGGTCTTGCCGCCGCCGTCGCCGCGCAGTACTTTGCCGCCCGCGCCGCGGTCGGTTTTTCAAAGGAACTGAGGCACGATCTCTTCAAAAAAATGCAGGGGCTTTCGTATTCGCAGATCGACGCCCTCGGCACGCCGCGCATGATAACGCGCATGACGAGCGACGTCAACCAATTGCAGACGGGCGTCAACCTCGTTCTGCGCCTATTTATGCGTTCGCCCTTTATAGTGTTCGGGGCAATGATAATGGCGTACGTGCTCGATACGGCGGCGGGCAACGTCTTTGCCATCTCCATCGCCGTGCTGTGCGTTGCGGTGTTTGCGATAATGCTCGTCAGTATTCCCCTTTACCGCAAGTCGCAGACCCGTCTCGACGGCATAACCGCCGCCTCCCGCGAAACGCTGACGGGCGCGCGCGTTCTCCGCGCCTTCTGCAAAGAGGACGACGAGGTGACTTCTTTCCGAAAAAAGAACGCAAGCCTCACAAGATCCCAGCTGTTCGTGGGCAGGATCTCCGCGCTCATGAACCCCTTGACCTACGCCATAATCAACGTGTCGATAATCGCCCTTTTGTACACGGGCGCGATACGCGTGGAGCAGGGCGCGATCACGCAGGGCACGGTAGTCGCGCTCTACAACTATATGTCGCAGATACTCGTCGAGCTCATCAAGCTCGCAAACCTCATAATAACCGTCACAAAGTCATTCGCGTGCGCGGGCAGAATAGCCGAAATACTCGAACTCCCGTCCGAAGATCTTTCGGGCGTTCCCCAAACTTCAAGCCAAAATTCAAGTGTGATTTCCGGTGAACCCGTTTTAGGCGAACCCGTTTTAGGCGAACCCGTTTTAGGCGAACCCGTTTTGTGCGAACCCGTTTTTGGCGAACCTTCCGTCGGAGCGGGAGGGCGCACAACGCCGTTTATCGAGTTCGACTCGGTGAGCGTCAACTACGGCGACGCCGAGATGAACGCCCTCGACGACATAACTTTTTCGGTCGAACGTGGCGAGACTGTGGGCATAATAGGCGGCACGGGCGCGGGCAAGACTACTTTGATAAACCTCATTCCCCGCTTCTACGGGGCGTGTTCGGGCAAAGTGCTCATCAACGGCGTCAACGTGGAGGAGATAGACGGGCAAGCTCTTCGCGATATGTGCGGGATAGCCCCCCAAAAAGCCGTGCTGTTCGGCGGCACGGTTCGCGAAAATATGCAGTGGGGCAAGGCGGGCGCGACCGACGAAGAGATTTTAAAAGCTCTCGATACGGCTCAGGCGAGAGAGGTCGTAGAGGGCAAGAGCGGCGGTCTTGACGAACCCGTCGAGCAGGGCGGCAAAAACTTCTCGGGCGGGCAGAGGCAGAGGCTGACCGTAGCCCGCGCCCTCGTCAAAAGACCTCAAATTCTCATTTTGGACGACAGCTCGTCGGCTCTCGACTACGCCACCGACGCAAGGCTTCGCAAGGCGTTGAAGAACCTCGATTACGACCCGACCGTGTTCATAGTTTCGCAGCGAACTTCGTCCATTCGCCACGCCGACAAGATAATAGTTCTCGACGGCGGCAGAGCCGTCGGCATAGGTACGCACGACGAGCTGTTAAAGACCTGCGAAGTCTATCGCGAGATACACTATTCGCAGTACAAAAAGGAGGGCGCGTAAATGTCTAAGGCGACCCCCCGAACTTCAAATATACAAAACCCCCAAACCCCCAACAGGCGTTCGACCTTTTTAAGGGTGTTGAAGCAGCTTAAACGCTATAAGTTTATGCTCGTTTTGACCATTCTTTTCGCTCTTGTTTCGGTGGCGTGCACGCTCGCCGTTCCCATATTTTTCGGAAGGGCGGTCGACCTCGTGGGCGAAATAATAGCCGCCCCCGCTTCGGGGATAAACCAAAGCACGTTCTCGGCAATTTTCACCGAGTTTGCGGTGACGGGAGGGCTTATCGCCCTCGCATGCCTTTCGCAATGGCTTACGGGCGTTCTCAACAACCGCATAGCCTACAACACCGTGCGCGACATACGCGACGAGGCGTTCTCGCATTTGCAAAAACTCCCCTTAAAATTCATCGATTCCCACCCCGTGGGCGACATAGTGGGCAGAATGATAGCCGATGTCGACCAATTCTGCGACGGTCTTTTAATGGGCTTCACCCAGCTGTTTACGGGCGTTCTCACAATTTTGGGCACGCTTGTGATAATGCTCGTCATAAATTGGATAATCGCCCTTGTGGTGGTAGTGGTAACGCCCCTTTCGCTGTTCGTCGCAAAGTTCATAGCCTCGCGCACCTATTCGCTGTTTAAGCGCGCAAGCCAGATAAGGGGGGAGCAGACCGCCTTTATAGACGAAATGGTGGGGAACTTAAAAGTCGTAAAGGCTTTCTCGCACGAGGACGAAAACCTCGAAAAGTTCGACGGCGTAAACGAACGCCTCGAAAAGGCTTCCTTAAAGTCGATTTTCTATTCATCGCTCGTCAACCCGTCCACGCGGTTCATAAACTCCATAGTCTACGCCCTCGTCATTTTGACGGGCGCGCTCATGCTGGCGTTCGCAACGCCCCTGCCCATGGTATTCACCGTCGGCAAGCTAACGGGGCTGTTGTCCTACGCCAACCAATACACCAAGCCCTTCAACGAAATTTCGGGCGTTGTCGCCGAACTTCAGAACGCCTTAGCCTGCGCGGGCAGAATTTACGAGGTCATCGACGAACCGTGCGAAGCCCCCGATCCTTCCAACGCGCAAGAGCTTGAAGAGGTCAAAGGCGACGTGCAGTTCGACGGCGTAAGTTTTTCATACTCCCCCGAAAAGAAGCTCATCGAAGACCTCAACTTGCAAGTAAACGCGGGGCAGAGGATCGCCATAGTCGGTCCTACGGGTTGCGGCAAAACTACGCTTATCAACCTTTTAATGAGGTTCTACGACCCGCAAAAGGGCGAAATTCGCGTAGACGGCGTTCCCGCTTTGGACGTGACCCGCAAATCGCTTCGCTCCAACTACGGCATGGTCTTGCAGGAGACATGGCTCAAAAACTGCACCGTGCGCGAGAATATCGCCATGGGCAAGGCGGGCGCGACGGAAGAGGAGATAGTCGCCGCGGCAAAGGCGGCGCACGCGCACAACTTCATCAAACAGCTGAAAGGCGGCTACAACGCCGTCATAGCCGAGGACGGCGGCAACCTCTCGCAGGGTCAAAAACAGCTGCTTTGCATAGCGCGCATAATGCTCGCCCTTCCGCCGATGCTCATTCTCGACGAGGCAACTTCGTCGATTGACACCCGCACCGAACGCCGCATACAAGACGCGTTCGCAACGCTCATGCTTGGCAGAACTTCGTTCATCGTCGCCCACCGCCTTTCGACGATACAAGAAGCAGACCTCATTCTCGTAATGAAGGACGGCGCGATAATCGAGCGCGGCAAGCACGAAGAACTGCTTGCAAAGGGCGGCTTCTACGCCGAGCTGTACAACAGCCAGTTCGCCGTCTGAAAATTCAACCGGATCCCGCTTAAAAAAATCAAGGAAGTAAATATGTTACAGGTAATCAACGTATCGCTGCAATACGGCAGCAAAAAGCTGTTCGAGGACGTCAACCTCAAATTCACCAAGGGCAACTGCTACGGCATAATCGGCGCAAACGGCGCGGGCAAGTCGACCTTTCTCAAAGTGCTCAGCGGCGAGATCGAACCCAACAAGGGCGAAGTAGTGCTCGACAAAACCGAGCGCATGTCCGTTTTACAGCAGAACCAAAACGCGTTCGACAACGTCACCGTGCTCCGTGCGGTAATGCTCGGGCACAAGCGGCTTGTCGACATTATGGACGAAAAGGACGCGCTCTACGCCAAAGCCGACTTCACCGAAGAGGACGGCGTGCGCGCAAGCGAGCTTGAAAGCGAGTTCGCGGAGCTGGGCGGCTGGGACGCGGAGTTCGAAGCCCAAACTCTTTTGAACGCCCTCGACATAGGAGAGGAGTATTACGCCACAATGATGAGAGACCTCGACGGCAAGCGCAAGGTAAAGGTGCTGCTCGCGCAGGCGCTCTTCGGCAACCCCGACATACTTCTTCTCGACGAACCGACGAACAACCTCGACATAAAAACCGTGCGCTGGCTCGAAAACTACCTTCTCGACTTCGAGAACACGATAATAATAGTCTCGCACAACCGCCACTTTCTCAACAAGGTGTGCACGCACATTTGCGACGTGGACTACGGCAAGATAAACATGATGCTCGGCAACTACGACTTCTGGTACGAAACAAGTCAGCTCTTAGCCCGCCAACAGCGCGACCAAAACAAAAAGAACGAACAGCGCGCCAAGGAATTGCAGGAGTTCATCGCCCGCTTCGCCGCAAACGCCTCAAAATCCCGTCAGGCGACTTCCCGCAAAAAGGAGCTTGAAAAGCTCACGATCGCCGACTTCAAGCCCTCGCTCCGCAAATATCCCTATATCGACTTCAAGTTCGAAAAGGAGATAGGCAACGACATCTTAATGGTAGAGGGGTTGACCAAAAACGGCTATTTTAAGGACGTGTCGTTCACCGTTCAAAAGGACGAAAAAATAGGCATAGTCAGCGATAAATCGACGGTCGTCACCATGCTCTACGACATTTTAACGGGCAAGGTCCAGCCCGACGCGGGCACGGTAAAGTGGGGCAAGACCATTTCGCTTTCGTACTTCCCCGAAAACAACAACGAGTATTTTCAGGGTTGCGACCTCACCCTTGTGGAATGGCTCTCGCAGTTCTCCAAAGACCACTACGAGGAGTACCTCCGCGGCTGGCTGGGCAGAATGTTGTTCTCGGGCGAAGAGGCGTTAAAAAAGGCAAAGGTGCTTTCGGGCGGCGAAAAAGTGCGTTGTATGCTCGCAAAAATGATGCTCGAGGGCGGGAACTTCCTCATCTTTGACGAACCTACCAACCACCTCGATCTGGAATCTATAACCGCCCTCAACAAGGGCATGGAGAGCTTTAAGGGCTGTATGCTCTTCACCTCGCACGACCAGGAGCTTATGAACACGGTCGCGAACCGCATAATCGAGATAAACGACACCAAAAAATTCGACAAATGCGTCACCTACGACGAATACCTCGACATAGTTACAAAGTAGGAAATAGGAAATAGGGAATAGGATAGCGCAATAAGCGAATTTTCGCGCGCGGGCGGGTTGTTACCGCCCGCGCGCTTTGCTACCGTTAAACTTCGTACAAGCATTTTTAGATATTATCGGAGCGACTTATGGCACTGTCATTTCGAGGGATATGAGACCCGCGTAAGCGGGCGATTGACCGAGAGAATCCCCCCCGTGGTCTGCTCGGGGCACTTTGAAACGCGAACCAAATTCTAAAAAAATCAAAACGTTATATTCGCTTCCCTTCGCGCACTCCCCCATACCCAACCCTCCCCCTTCGCTTGCGAGGGGGGAGAATTGAAGAGGGGGGGTGCATTTTAAATATTATCGTCACACATTATTGCACTTTTTCGCGCGCGGGCGTTCCAACGCCCGCGCGCATATTATCGGAGCGCATTATGGTACTGTCATTTCGAACGCTATGAGACCCGCGTAAGCGGGCGCGCGAGGGCGTAGCCCGACGCTCTGCCGAGGGTTCCCGCTTGCGGGAAACGGCAGATTGACCGAGAGTTCTCGCGCGGCGTAAGGAGCACCGCCGCGCTCGGGCACCGCTTGCGCCTTGCACTATGCGCAAGCTCATCTCGTGCGGCAAAACAGCGGGTGTCCGCTGTTTTGAGAAGACCGCACTCGACCCCGGTGGTCCGTGCTTGCCCTTTGAAATCGACCCCCAATTCCAAATAATAATCACCACAACTTTTTTGCGTAAGCAAAAAAATTTCACTTTTTACTAAATGTAAAAAATTTCACTTGCGGCGGAACGCCGCAAATTTCACTTGCACGAAGTGCAAATTTCACTTGCGCGTAGCGCAAATTCTCTCCCCCGATTTCGACAGCCCTTGCCAGCCTTCGACCGCCCGCTTCTTAATTCTGTACAAAAATAAAAAATTAATTTTGAATATTGTACAAAAATAAATTTCCATTTACAAAATCGGTCAATATAATTGAATTTACCAACGCACAAAGAGAGGTAAATTTCAATGAAAAAGGCAAATATTGCAGTATTTGCAAGTAACGAGGACTTTTTAGGCGCAATGACTAGCCGCATTGAGAGCACGGGGGATTATACGGTGTGTGCGGCGGCGACAAACGGCAACCAAGCCGTAGAACTCCTTAAAAAAGCCAAACCCGACGTAGCCGTTGTCGATTTGATTCTCACGGGCAAAGACGGGCTGGGCGTTCTCGATTACATAAAGGCAAACGTTCCCCAATGTCTTTCGATAGCAATGTCAAAGTTCACCGACGATAAAATTGTAAATTCCGCCATAGAACACGGGGCGGTCTATTACCTTGCAAAGCCCGTAACGGCAGAAAACGTGCTCGAAAGAATACGCGACGTGTCGAGCGATCGCGCGATAGATTACAAGGTCTCCACGGACGTGCGCGACAGGCGCAAGATAAATTCGCTCGACGAAAAGATAAGCAACATATTCGTAACCATAGGTATCCCGCCGCACATCAAGGGCTTCGCGTATTTGCGCGAGGGCATCAAAATGGCGGTGGAGGATCAGAGCATAATAAACCGCGTAACAAAGGAGCTTTACCCGGGGATAGGCGCAAAGTTCAACACCTCGGCAAGCAAGGTCGAAAGGGCTATCCGCCATGCGATAGAAGTTGCGTGGAACCGAGGGCGCACCGACGCGATCAGCTCGATATTCGGCGCAAAGGTGTACATAGGCAGCGAACGCCCCACCAACAGCGAGTTCATCGCCCTTGTTGCGGATAAGCTCATTCTCGAATCCCTCGACTGATTTTGTTTTGGTTTAACTTCACAGCCGCCGCCGTTTTCCCCGCCCAAAAGCGACCCCCGCTTTTAACGGCGACCCCAACGCCAATCGTTGCCGACGGCACAGCCGCCCGACAGCACAGCCGCCGTTTTCCCCGCCAAAAGCGACCCCCCGCTTTTAACGGCGACCGACAACCCGCCGTTGATTTTCAATCAAATTTCGTGCTCTCAAAAAGGAAAGTCTGCGGGCTTTCACCCAAATTAAAACGGCGTTCCGCGCCTCGAATCGGAACGCCCCTCGTTATAACAAAACTTAAAAAATCATGCAACTCCGCCCGCCGCCCGCTCAACATAGCACCCGAGCAGGCGCGGGTAGAGTGCGCTCTTCCCAATGCCCCGCAACTCCCAACCCGCAGGGCAATGGTGGAGTGTGCTCTTCCCAACGCCCCGCAACTCCCAACCCGCAGGGCAATGGTAGAGTACGCTCACCCCAACGCCCTC
>CANRDY010000028.1 GCA_947629515.1 uncultured Clostridia bacterium | reverse complement strand
CCGTGCATTTTGTAAAATTTCATGGAGAACCTCTTTGGGGGATTTTTTTGCTTGCGCAAAAAAGTGAAATTTTTGCCTTGCGGCAAAAGTGAAATTTGCGCTACGCGCAAGTGAAATTTGCGGCGTGCCGCCGCAAGTGAAATTTTTTTGCTTCGCAAAAAAGTTGTGGTGGGGATTATTTGGAACGCACCCCCTCAGTCCGCGTTCGCGGACAGCTCCCCCTCGCAAGCGAAGGGGCGCGAATGAGGATTTTAGTGCGGTCGGTTACCCTTGCCCGTACGAAGTCAGAAAGTTCGAAGAAGCAAGTTATGCAAGGAAAGCGAGGAAAACCCGAAGGAGTTTACTAAAAGGTAAATGACTGAGGGTTGCCGCAGCTTGACACAGCAGAACGCCGCTTATTCGAGCTTTTCGGGAGTTATACGAAGTTAGAAACTTTGTAGATGCGAGCAAGACAAGGCGAACGAGCGACGACCGCAGGGAGTGTACAATGAAGTACACGACCAAGGCGGAGCGACGTTCAACGCCGTATTGCGACGCATATACGAAGTTTACGGTAGTTGCGGGAGCTTAATTATCGGTGTACATACGCTTGTAAGGATTCTCCCTGTCCGGCTCTAAAATGAAAAAGTTGGAAGAGAGGATCGCGGCTTTGTCGAAGTCGGGGAAGTACGAACAGTAGTCCTCGACTATCTCGCATAGTTCGGGGATATCCGCGCCCCTTTTGCGCTCGCGGCGGATCTGCGCGGGTATTCTGTGTGGCAGTTCGTCGCACCTTAAATACATCACCCCGCCGTGCATTCCCGTTCCGCAAAAATTGTTGATTATCGGAAGCCCGTCGGTGTTGCAGCCGAGCACGGCGATTATTCCCCCCGCCTGATATTCGCCGAGGAACGACCCCGCTCTTCCGCCTATGACTATTACGGGTTTGAGCTGCTTAAAAGCCTTCATGTGTATGCCGCAACGATAGCCCGTGTTGCCGCGGACGTAGATCTTGCCTCCGCGCATTGCATAGCCCGTGGCGTCGCCCGCGTTGCCGTAAATTATTATCTTTCCGCCGTTCATTGTGTCGCCCGTGGCGTCTTGCGCGTTGCCGTAAACGGAGACGTCGCAACCGTTAAGATACGCCCCGAGCGCGTTGCCCGGAGTTCCGTATATATTGAGAACCTTGTCGGAAAGACCCGCGCCCACATAGCGTTGTCCTATTATGCCGCGGACGGTTATCTCCCTTTCGGAACTTTCGCGTATTCTTCTGTTGAGCACCTGAAAGTGCAGATTTTCATCGACGTTAATTTCCATACGTTACACCCTTTACACCTTGCGCGTGAGTTTTGCCGCGCGCGCCTGCTTTGAAAAAGCCAGAAGTTGGGGCGCGTTTTTCAATAATTCGAAGTCCACTTCGGAAAGAGGGGTCTTTTCGCGTATGAGCGAGGTGTAGATACCCGCCCTCTGTATATCGTTCAGAAGTATGAACCCGACCAGCCTGCCCTCTTTGACGAACAGCTTTTTGTATGTAGTCGCCGTGCGCTCTTCGAAAGCCTCGCCCTCGTAACAGCCCGCCGTTAAGACGTGCCAGCCGAAAAAGCCGACGGCGTTCAACGGAACGGCGTTCATAAAGGAACTTACGCCGCCCGCCATATTCACGCCCGCGCATTTGCCCTGCATATATGCGTTGGGCAATATCGCAAGCACGCGCTTTGTGCCCGTGGACATATCGTAGCCCTCGGAGCAGTCTCCCGCCGCGTATATGTCGGGGATATTGGTCTCGGACTTGGCGTTGACGACTATGCCGCGGTCGACTTCTATCCCCGCCTCCGCCGCAAGCGAAGTTTCGGGACGGACGCCGACTGCCGTTACAAGTATGTCGAACGTCAGCTTTTTGCCGCTCTTTAATGTGACGGAGTTCTTTTCGAACTTAGCCGCGCTGTCGTTAAGAATGAAATTTATGCCCTTTGCCGAAAGCATAGCCTGCATCATTGCCGAACAGTCGCTATTCAGCACGGACGGCAGTATTCTGTCCGCCATGTCAACGACCGTTATGCTCTTGACAGACCCGTACATTCCCTCGGCGCATTTAAGTCCTATAAGCCCCGCGCCGATTATGAGCGCGCTCTTTTCGGGCGAGAGTACCCGGGAGAGTTTTTCCATGTCGTCGAAAGTCATAAAGGTGAACCTGTCCTTTACGCTTTCAAGCCCTTCCATGGGCGGAACAAAGGGGCGCGATCCCGTTGCTATGAGCAGTTTGCCGTATTCGAGCGAAGCTCCGTCGGAAAGGTATACCCTTTTTTCATTGGGAGCAATGCGCGAGACGGTCTTGCCCAAATAAGTTTTGACGCCGTTGTTTTGGTAGAAGTCGCGGGGGCGGTAATCGGCGTTTTCGGCTTTGATCGCCCCCGAAAGCAAATATGATATGAGCGGTCTGCCGTAGCAGTGACGGTTCTCGGACGAGATGAGAGCTATCGAACCCGAAGCGTCCTCGGAGCGTATTCCCTCTATGCACGCGACAGCCGCCGTGCCGTTGCCTATTATTACGTAATCCATACTCAACGCTCCTCGAAAACTATCGCGCCGTTGGGGCAGTACTTGACGCAGTTGGGTTCGCCCTTTATGTTGTCGGTGCACAGCATGCACTTTTGCGCCGCCTTGCCGTCCGCGCGGGGCATTATCGCCCCGAACGGGCACACGAGCACGCAGGTAAAACAGCCCACGCACTTTTTGTCGTCGATGACGACCATGCCCTCGCCCGTCTTTGACAGCGCGCCCGCTATGCAGCTTTGCACGCAGATAGCCTTTTCGCAGTGGCGGCAGTTGACGGCAAAGTTAAGCTCGGCTTTCTCGCCGCCCTCTACGCGTATGCGGGGAGCGAAGTTTTCCGCCGCCAAGTCTTTGAGCTTGAACATTGCGTCAAGCCCCGAATTGGCGAACACGCACTCCCACTCGCAGAGTCGGCAGCCGATACACCTCGATTCGTTTACGTAAATACGTTTCATATTTCTCCGAACGTCTCTTTTTGCAGGTTCTTTTTCGTTCTGTACTTAAAACCGATAATTGTTTTACCTTAAAATTTTTGGGTTATTTTCCCTTGGAATTTGCCGTTGGTTGCCGCATATGTGGCGGGCAATCGCAAAAAGCCCGATGGAACGTTACCCCAAAAATTTACGGTTCTTGCAATTATCAATACATTTCGATGAACGCGTCGCGTTCCGCGCCTACGGAGACGTACTTTATTTTGCAGTCGCAGAGTTTTTCCAGAAGGCGGATATACGCGAGGGCTTCCTCGGGGAGTTCTTCCTTTTTGCGGCAAGCCGAAATATCGCAGTTCCACCCCTTTACTTTTTCGAACACGGGCTTGCACTCGTCAAGAACGTCGGTGAAGGGGAACTCGTCGATTATCTTACCGTCAAGCTCGTAGTGTGTGCATATTTCTATTTCCTCATAGCTGTCGAGCACGTCGAGCTTGGTGAGGGCGATTTCGTCCGCGCCCTGACAGCGTATGCCGTAACGCGAGGCGACGGCGTCGAAAGGTCCTACCCTTCTCGGTCTGCCCGTTGCCGCGCCGTATTCGCCGCCGAGTTCGCGCAGACGTTCGGCTTTTTCGCCGAAGTATTCGCAGGTGAAAGGTCCTGCGCCCACGCAGCTCGAATATGCCTTCATAATGCCTATGGAATTGGTGAGTTTGAGGTTGGGTACGCCCGCGCCTATGGGGGCGTATGCGGCGATAGTCGACGACGACGAGGTGTAGGGAACTATGCCGAAGTCGATGTCGCGGAGCGCGCCGAGCTGGGCTTCGAACATAATGTTCTTGCCCGCCTTGTTGGCGGCGTTGAGGTACAGCCCCGTGTCGCAGATATATTCGCGCAAGGGCTTGCCGTAGGTTTCGAAATAGGCTATCATATCCTCGATTTTAACGGGTTCGAAGCCGTATGCTCTGACCGTCATATTCTTCCATTCGAGGATATCGGGCAGGCGTTTGTACATGAGTTCGGGGTTGAGGAGTTCGCCCATTCTGAACGCCTTTTTCATGTACTTGTCGGCGTAGACGGGGGATATCCCTCTGCGGGTAGAACCGTAGGGCTTGCCCGTCGCCTTGGTGAGTCTGTCCTCTTCCATTACGTCCTGCAAAACGTGATAGGGCATGGTGATTATCGCCTTGTCGCTTATTTTGAGGTTTTGCGGGGTGATCTTTATGCCCGCCTCGCGCAGGTTTTCCATTTCGCCGCAGAGGTGCTTTATGTCGATGACCATTCCGCAACCCATTACGTTGACGACCGTCTCGCGGAGTATTCCCGAGGGCAACAGATTCAGAATGAACCTGCCCTTTTCGTTAATGACGGTGTGCCCCGCGTTGTTGCCGCCCTGATAGCGGCATACTACGTCGAACTTCTCCGAAAGCAGATCGACCATTCTGCCCTTGCCTTCGTCGCCCCAATTGATTCCACAGATACTTGTCAGCATTGTCTTTTTTCCTCTTATTTTTGTTTTTGACCCGCGCTCTCTTTACGGGTTACTTTCTTTAAGTTTTTGTATAGCCTATTTGAGTTGTTACATAGCCTATTTGATTTTTTACATAGCCTCGCCCGCGTGGTGTATGCCGAGTATTTTCAGCTCGGTTTCGTTAAGCCCCACGCCGCGGAGCATAAGTCTGTTGCCCTTTAACGCCTCTATCGAGTTTATGCCCATTCCGCCCATCATCTCCTGAATTTCGTGTTCCCACGAGGTGATGAGGTTGACAAGGCGTTTGTAGCCTATGTCGGGGTTTAAGCGTTTTACGAGGTCGGGGCGTTGGGTGGCTATTCCCCAATTGCACTTGCCCGTGTGGCAGCTGCGGCAGAGGTGACAGCCCAGCGCGAGCAGAGCCGCCGTGCCTATGTAGCACGCGTCCGCGCCGAGGGCTATTGCCTTTACCACGTCGGCGGCGGAATGGATAGAACCTGCCGCTATTACCGATACGCTGTCGCGTATGCCCTCTTGCCTTAAACGTTCGTCCACCTGCGCAAGGGCGAGTTCGATGGGTATCCCCACGTTGTCGCGTATTCTTGTGGGGGCGGCTCCCGTTCCACCTCTGAACCCGTCTACCGCTATGATATCCGCGCCCGAACGGGCTATTCCCGAGGCGATCGCGGCGACGTTATGCACTGCCGCAACCTTTACTATTACGGGCTTTTGGTAAGCCGTGGCTTCCTTTAAGGTGTAGATGAGCTGGCGCAGGTCCTCGATAGAGTATATGTCGTGATGAGGCGCGGGGGAAATGGCGTCGATGCCCTTGGGGATCATGCGAGTTTCGGAGACTTCGTCGGAAATTTTCATTCCCGGAAGGTGACCGCCTATGCCCGGCTTTGCGCCCTGCCCCATTTTTATTTCGATCGCGGCGGCGGCGGCAAGATAATCGGCGTGCACGCCGAATCTGCCCGAAGCTACCTGCACTATCGTGTTTTTGCTGTATTTATAAAAATCTTTGTGAAGTCCGCCCTCGCCCGTGTTGTAGTATATGCCCAGCTCCTCGGCGGCGCGGGCGAGCGATTCGTGCGCGTTGTACGAAATAGAGCCGTAGCTCATCGCCGAAAACATTATGGGAACGCTGAGTTTGAGCTGGGGCGGGAGGTTGTCGACAAGTCTGCCGTTTATGTCCCTTTTAAGCTCCACGTCCTTTTTGCCGAGGTAGACCACGGTCTCCATAGGTTCGCGCAAGGGGTCGATGGGCGGGTTGGTGACCTGCGAGGCGTTGACGAGAATTTTGTTGAAATATACGGGGTAATCGTTGGGGTTGCCCATAGAAGAGAGCAACACGCCGCCCGAGTTAGCCTGACGGTAAATTTCGTTCATCGTCTGAACGCTCCAATTGACGTTCTGCCTGTATGTATCCTGATTTTTGACGACCTTTAACGCGTGCGTGGGGCAAAGGCATACGCACCTGTGGCAGTTGACGCACTTCTGCGTGTCGGCGATCATCTTTTTGAGATCGGGATCGTATTTGTGCACTTCGTTTGAGCACTGCCTTTCGCACACTCTGCACGATATGCAGAGGTCGTAATTTCTCTGAATTTCATATTCTGCGGGGATAAATGTATCCATTAAAGCGAACCCCCCTCTTTGAGCGTGTAAATTACGGGTTGACCGCCCGCGGGTGCGAACACGTTATCGACGTCGGGTTCTATTACCCTTATCCCGCACTCCTCGCTCGAAACGTAGGCTATATCGCCCTTTTCGGCGCACACCATGGAACGCAGTTTGAGTCTGTCGTTCAACGCCATTATGCCGCCCGTGAACCCGAAGATTATGGAGAACGGTCCCGTTATCAAAAGCGAGGGGAACGCCTTGCGCAGGAATCTTTCCTGACGCTGTTCTTCTTCGCTCTTCTCCTCTATCGTCGACCAGAACGAAGCGGAAATTACCTTTGCGACCTCGGGCAGTGTCAGCTTTTTTACGCGGAGCAGATAGTCGATTATGTAGGTTATTACCTCGGTATCGGTCTGCAAAGTGCACTTGTAGCCGAACATCTCGATGTATCGGCGGTTGGCGTCGTACGACGAAATTTCGCCGTTGTGCACTATGGAATAGTCGAGCAGTCCGAACGGGTGCGCGCCGCCCCACCACCCGGGGGTGTTTGTGGGGTATCTGCCGTGGCTCGTCCAGCTGTAACCCTCGTATTCCTCGTCCAAAAGATAGAACCTGCCTATGTCCTCGGGGAAGCCCACGCCCTTGAAAATCCCCATGTCCTTGCCGCTTGAAAAGACGAACGCACCCGAAATTTCGGCGTTTATCTTATTGACGCACTTGACGACGTAACGCTCTTCGTCGAGGAGCGAATTTGCAAGCCGCTTGGAAAGAGGGTATAAAAAGTAACGGTAGATGAGCGGCTCGTTGGTGACCTTTTTGACCTTTCTCGTCTTCATCTCGGAAGAATAGACCACCTCGAAGTGCTGTATCAAAAAATCTTCGGTCTCTTTTTTGGACTGGAAGTCGTTGTAAAAGAGGTGAAAGGCGTAGTATTCCTTGTAATCGGGATATATGCCGTACCCCGCGAAGCCGCCGCCCAGACCGTTCGATCTGTCGTGCATGGTGGCGATAGAGCGGATTATCTTTTCGCCCGTCATCTTTTTGCCGCTTCTGTCGATTATCGCGCTGACGGCACAGCCCGAAGGTATCCTTACTTCGCCTTCGAGCGGCGCGCTGTTTACGTTCATATCGTTGAGGAACATTTGCTTTTCCACCATAACTTTATTATAGTATAAACGCTACGAAATCATTATAACTTAACGCAAAGGTTTAGTCAAGCGTAACGCAAGCCCGCTGAAACTTATTTGCGGGTTTTGAAATTAAAAAAGCTGATATAAATTATAAGCCCCGCTTATGCAATAAGCGGGGCGGCTTTTTACCGATCGGGGTTTGCGCGGGCGTTGGAGGAAATTTACGGGCGGTTTTGCCGCTTGCGCGATTGGGGTTTGCCGTGGAGTTGGGGAGAAATTCGGGGGTGGGTTTGCCTATTGCACGAGGCGAGCTTTGAGCGAATTTTCAGCGCGGCGGCGGGAGCGGGCGAAGGGCATTCACGGGCAAAAATATCAATATATATTCACATTTTGCCCTTGGGGGCGTCCACTTTAAGGGGTAAAGGATCGCACGGGCGTTCCTCTTCCTTTACAAAAAGGTTCAGACATTTTTCGTAAATGGGTTCGAGGCGGAACGCGCACGAGATTATGTAGCCGATCGCCACGCCTGCCACGGCGGGGGTGAAGTTGGCAAAACTGCCCGTGAGTTCGAAGATTATGCAAAAGCCCGTTATGGGGGCTTTGACCGTGCAGGTGAAGAATGTCGCCATGCAGATTATTACGGCGAAGTCGGCGCACGCGGGATCCATGCCCGCCGTTATGAAGAGCTGAGACAATATCCCGCCCGAAAGCGCGCCGAGGGCGAGCATGGGAACGAAAACGCCGCACGGCGCGGAACAGCCGAAGAACAACAGAACGGTGACAAAACGCAACGCAAATACTATTGCCGCCGTGCCGTAAAAGCCCGTACCGAACGCCTGTTCCACCTCTGCCGCGCCCGTGCCGCCGCTGCCGAGGGCTTTGATTATTTCGCCCCCGCCGCCCATTGCATAGGGGGTTATTAGGGCGAGCGCGCCCGCCGCGGTGAAAACGAGGGCGTATTTGCCCGCGCCCTTGAAAAAGGTTACGCGCTTAAACAGCTTTTTGAAGAGAAAAACGAGCTTGTAAAAGACGACGGCTATAAGCGAAGTTATGAGCGTGGCGAGGGCTATCCAGAGAACGGACGTCGGGGCGACGGTCGAGGGAAAGACGAACTGCGAAAAGACCGCGCCCGTATTCATTCCCATTGAGGAAAAAATTGCCGTGCGCGTGAGGACGGCGGTCACTACCGCGACCGACGAACTTATGAAAAGGGGAACGGAGAACGAGCGCGACACCTCTTCGGCAACGAAAACTATGCCCGTCATGGGCGCGTTGAAAGCCGCCGCAAAACCCGCGCCCGCGCCGCAGGCGACCTGCATGCGGACGGTCATTTCACGGCGTTTGAAAAGGCGGGAAACGGCGTCGCCCGTACAGCCGCCGAGTTCGACGGACGGACCTTCCGCGCCCGCGGGTAAGCCCATGAATATGCAAGCGAGCGAACAGGCGAACATTGCCGTTAAAGTGGTGAACCAGCCGTGTTTAACCTTGCCGCGGGCAACGCCCGTTATTTGGGGAACGCCGCTTCCGCGGATCATGGGAACGGCGCGGACTGCCGTGCCGATGACCAGCGCGCCCGCAAACAGAGCCAATAAAAGAAGCGGAACGAAATACGGGCGTTCGAAAACGAGGGAATAGACGTAGCGCGAGTACTCCTCGCCCATATTGGCGAAGAGGTTGTAAAGCGAGACGAGCACTCCCGAGAAAAGACCCGTGAGTATGCTGATGAGAATGAGGTTTATTGAGTTTTCGGCAAAGGTTTTAAGATTGCGCTTGGTTGCAGGGGACATAGGTGTAAAACGGGGGAATGTTTTTTTGCCTTGCGGCAAAGTGAAATTTGCGGCGTGTCGCCGCAGACGAGTGTCTTAACAACATTGAGGTTAAATAGCGTGCAGGCTGTTCAACGCGAGAGGGTGACCCCCTTGACCCCCTCCCTTGTATTCCCTCCCCCTATTCTTTCTTCCTTTCCCTCCCCTTCCGCTTCGGAGGGGGAGGGCGTAGGGTAGGGGTAGCGGGGCGCGAATGGGGAGTTTAGGGCGTTTGGCTGCCCTTGCCCGTACGAAGTTAGAAAGTTCGAAGAAGCAAGTTATGCAAGGAAAGCGAGGAAAACCCGAAGGAGCTTACAATGACGTAAGTAACTGAGGGTTGCCGCAGCTTGACACAGCAGAACGCCGCTTATTCGGGCTTTTCGGGAGTATACGAAGTTTAACGGGAGCAAACTCCTTGAAAAGGGCGATTGCCGTAGCAACCGTCCTTTCCAAGTATCTATGAGAGAGCAGTGTATGCGTTATTTATTCGGTTCCGTTGGAAAGCGCGTCTTTGCCCGTTTCGCCCGTGCGTACCCTCATTACGTTCTCTACTCCCGTAACAAAGATCTTGCCCGCGCCTACTTTTCCGTCGTCGAGAACCTTACGCGCAACGGCTACCACGAGTTTGGGGTCGACCGTCGACACGACTATTTCTACCTGTACTTTGGGGATAAGGTGCATCGTGGTCTTTACGCCCCGATACTGCCCCGTTTTGCCGCCTTGCGCGCCGCAACCCATTACGTTCGAAACGGTCATTCCCGTCACGCCTATCTGCGCCATTGCGTCTTTTAAGGTGAGGAATTTATCCTGCCCCGTTATAACCGTAACTTTGGTATATTTGCCGTCCGAGGGAACGAGGGCTATGTCGGCGGGCTTTACGTCGGTGATGTCGACCTTCTCCCCCACTCCGTCGTATGCCGGCACGGTGGGAAGGAAGTCGGCGTATGCCGAGGGCAAAGCGTGTTCGGAGATGTCCATTCCGTTGAGTTCGTCCTCTGCGGAAGCCCTCAGCCCGTTCCACTCCTTGGCAAGCGCAAACGCCTTTTTAAGCCCGCACTTGTTCTTTATCATTACGGGAACGTATTTTATCGCTCCAAAGAAAAGCGTCATGCATACCGCCGTCCAGCAAACTATCGAGAGTATTCCCGCGACTTGCATGCCCAAAAGGTAGCCGTTGCCGCCGTAGAACAGACCGAGTTTGTAAGGGTCGACCAACATTCCGAATTCGTTTACGCCTTCCGCCGTCGACTGATAGTCGCAACAAGCGAACAGACCCACGGCTATTGTGCCCCATATGCCGTTTGCAAAGTGCACGGCGATCGCTCCGACGGGATCGTCGATATGAAGTTTTTTATCAAGGAATTCGGCTACGACAACGACGAGAACGCCCGATACAAGTCCTATTACCGTCGAACCTATCGCGTCGACCCTGTAACAGCCCGCGGTTATTCCCACAAGCCCCGCAAGCGAAGCGTTCAGACACATGCCTACGTCGGGTTTTTTGTTCTTTATCCAAGTGAATATAAGGCAGCTTACCGAGGCGAGCGCGGGCGCTATGGTGGTGTTGAGGAAGATGACCGCAAGCGATTCCGCCGTGTCCGCCGCCGCGCCGTTGAAGCCGTACCAGCCGAACCAGAGTATGAACACGCCCAACGCGCCGAGCGTTAACGAGTGACCCTGTATGGCGTTTACCTTTGTTACTTTGCCGTGTTCGTCGCGCTCGTACTTGCCGATACGCGCTCCTACCATTATCGCGCCGATGAGAGCCGCCGTTCCGCCTACGGAGTGGATAGCCGCACTGCCCGCGAAGTCGATAAAGCCGTTTGTTACAAGCCAGCCCTGCGAATTCCATACCCAGCCCGCTTCGATGGGATATACCACAAGGGAGATCATTGCCGAGTATATGCAGTAAGACATAAATCTTGTTCTCTCTGCCATTGCGCCCGATACTATCGTGGCGGCGGTGGCGCAGAACACGAGGTTGAACACGAACGACCGCGCAAAATCAGCCGAGACGAATTTGCCGAAGTTCGAAAAGAGATCGAGATTGGGAACGCCTATAAATCCGGCGACATAGTCCTGCGCCATCATTAAGGAGAACCCCAGCAACATAAATACTACCGTGCCTATGCAGAAATCCATCAGGTTCTTCATTATGATGTTTCCTGCATTTTTGGCGCGCGTGAAACCCGTTTCCACCATCGCAAAACCGCATTGCATAAAGAATACGAGAGCGGCTCCGATGAGGTACCAGACGATCCAGATTGCGTCCATTGAAAAGCCTCCGAAATGTATATATTAAGTTCAACATTTCAAAAACGCGCGCTTTTTTGAACGGTGTGCGTCCCTTTAACGACTTTACGTTGCGGGGGCGATGGTGCCGCGGTACTGCCGCGGCTTTTAACTGCGCTGTATTTTCGGAATTGTTTTTTTAGTTATCCGGAACTGTTCTTTCCGTTTTTGCGTGGTTATTTCCGACGTTCGGAATTATTTGTTCGGAACCGTTCTTTTATTCGGAACTGTTCTTTTATTCGGAACCGTTCTTTCTGCCGTCGGGCAAAACCGAGAAATAATTTTGCAAAGCGGGGAAATTATTTAGCAGAAAAATTACTTGACCGAATAGAGCAGATCGAAGTAGTTGGGATAGGGCCAATAGTCGGACGAGGTCAAAGTTTCCATTTCGTCGACGTACTTTCTCAGCTCTTCCATGTCGGGGATTATTATGTGCGCCATGGACTGCGAAGCCGCGCGGAACTGCTCTTTGTCGATAGCCGCAAGGTCGGCTTCGAGTTTGTCGACCGCCGCGCTCGCCTCGTCGTTGAGTTTGGAAAGGGAGCTTATCAGCTTCTTTTCGGCGTTGAAAGGTATTTCGCCGCAGACCGCCTGCTTCGAAGCGACGTTCTGGCAGAGGTCGCCGATGAAGTCGGAGACGGCGGGAATTACGTCGCGCTTTGCCATTTCGAGCATGGTCAACGCCTCGATGTTTATTATCTTGGTGTAGTTTTCAAGGCGAATGTCGGCGCGGGCGATCGCCTCTGCTTCGGTGTAGACACCCTGCTCTACGAACACGTCGATGTTCTTCTTTTCGTAGAACACGGGCACGGCGTCGGCGGTGTTCTTGTTGTTGAGAAGTCCGCGGCGGGCGGCTTCGGGTTCCCACTCGGGACCGTAGCCGTCGAGGTTGAAGATTATCCTCTCGTGCGCTTTGAGTTCGCGCGCTATGAGGTCGTTCGCCGCCTGTTCTATGCTTGCCGCGCCCTCGAGTTCGTCGGCGAAGAGTTCGAGCGTGGAAGCGACAATGGTGTTGAGGCAGATATTTGCGTCGGAGACGTTCGCCTGCGAACCCAACATTCTGAACTCGAACTTGTTGCCCGTAAAGGCAAAGGGCGAAGTTCTGTTGCGGTCGGTTGCGTCCTTGGGGAAGATAGGCGATTCGGGCACGCCTATTCCGCACTTATTGTCGGACGAGGCTGTGTACTTTTCACCCTTTATTATGCTTTCGACGAGCGCGCCGAGCTGATCGCCGAGGTATATCGAGATTATTGCGGGGGGAGCTTCGTTCGCGCCCAAACGGTGATCGTTGGCGGCGCTTGCAACGGAGGCACGCAGAGGTCCCTGATAATCGTCCACCGCCTTTATTACCGCGGCGAGCATGAGTTTGAAAAGGGTGTTGGTTTCGGGATTGACCCCCGGGTTCAACAGGTTCAGACCCGTATCCGTGGACATGGACCAATTGTTGTGCTTGCCGCTGCCGTTTATGCCGCGGAAGGGCTTTTCGTGCAAAAGGCAGACAAGCCCGTGCTTTTGGGCGACCTTTTTCATTATCTCCATGGTGAGCATGTTGTTGTCTACCGCTATGTTGGTGGTGGAGAAAATGGGCGCCATTTCGTGTTGGGCGGGGGCTACCTCGTTGTGCTTGGTTTTGGAAGGTATGCCGTAGCTCCACAGCTCTTCGTCGAGGTCGCGCATGAACGCCGCAACGCGGGGCTTCAACACGCCGAAGTATTGGTCTTCAAGCTCCTGCCCGCGGGAGACGGGCGCGCCGAACAGCGTTCTGCCCGTAAGCTGTAAGTCTTTGCGCTTTAAGTACTCCTCTTCGTCTATGAGGAAGTACTCCTGCTCGGGTCCTACCGTCGTGGCAACTTTTTTGCACTCGATGCCGAAGAGCTTTAATACCCTCTTCGCCTGACGGTCGATGGCGTTCATGGAACGGAGCAAAGGTCCTTTTTTATCGAGCGTTTCGCCCGTGTATGATACGAATATCGTGGGAATGTAGAGCGTGCCGTCTTTGACGAACGCGGGGGACGTGGGATCCCACGCCGTGTAGCCGCGCGCCATGTAGGTTGCGCGCGAACCGCCCGAGGGGAAGCTCGACGCGTCCGGTTCGCCAACTATAAGACTGTTGCCCGTAAGACGCATTATAACTTTGTCGCCGTCGGGTTCTATAAAACTATCGTGCTTTTCGGCGGTAAGCCCCGTTAAAGGCTGGAACCAGTGCGTGTAATGGGTCGCGCCCTTCGATACCGCCCAATCTTTCATTGCGGCGGCGACCGCGCCCGCTATCGAGACGTCGAGCTGTTTGCCCGCTTCGATAGTCGCTCTTAACGCCTTGTACACTTCTTTGGGAAGCATCTCTTTTTGAACGGTGTCGTTGAACACGTTTTCGCCGAACTTTTCGGGAAGGTTCATAAAAAAATTTCTCCTTATGCTTTTTTCTGCGGCTCTCTCACAGCACGCTTTTTTTGTTTACGATAAGATTATATGAAAATATTTGAAAATAGTCAAATTAATTGAGCAAAGTTGTTGTTTGAACCTTTTAATAAAATATATAAGCCCTGCTTATGGAAGCGGGGCTTTTGGTTTGCACTTAACGAATTTTGTAAGTTTTTAACGGTTTGGGCAGGGCGGCGCGGCTGTTATGCAGCCGCGCCCGCCATTCTAATAATAACTGTCATTTCGTTCGAGGGCTTTGTCCGACCCCTCGCCAAAGGCGAGACCGAAGCAAGCGAACGCGAGCGCAGTGGAGAAATCTATTCCGCAGTATAATTACCCCCCTCCCTTGTGTTCCCTCCCCCTGTTCTTTCTTCTATTCCCTCCCCTTCCGCTTCGGAGGGGGAGGGCGAGGGTAGGGGTGGCGGGAGTAAGCAAGAGGCAATGAACGAGAGGTTTTTGTGTTCGCGTTTCAAAATTGCAAGCACGGACCCCGTTGGGATTCTCTCACTTAATCGCCCGCTAACGCGGGTCTCATAGCGTTCGAAATGACAGTGCCATAATGCGCTCCGATATTATTTAGAAATACTCCCCCCTCTTCAATTCTCCCCCCTCGCAAGCGAAGGGGGAGGGTTGGGTATGGGGAAGGGAGGGAATGGGCAATAGCTGTACGAAGTTAGAAACTTCGGAGATGCGAGCAGAACGAGGAGCGCGAGCAGTTTGCGAGGGAGCGTACACAGAAGTACGTGTCGCACCGAAGGCGTTAGCCTTACCGAGCAAAAGCGGAGCGCGACAATGTTATGCGACGCATATACGAAGTTTTCGGGAGTAAAAAGCTTATTCGGGCTTTTCGGGAGTATCGGTAGAATCGGGAGTATCAAGGCGGGAGTGCTGTATATCCTCCCTCATCTGCTGCGGCTCTTCGGCGACAACGCCGCGCTGTAATTTGTCGTATCCGTGCTTTTTGCGGATCTCGTCGACGGCGCGCTCCACCGCTTCCATTTTTTTGTATCTGCCGAAACTCTCGTCGAAAGTAACCTGCGATCGACCGTTATCGAACCCCGAGACTGTTACTCCCAACGCGCGTACCTTGAACGGCGGCTTGACGTTTTCGCAAAAGAGGTCGTAGGCGTGCCGCGCTATCTCGCCGCAAAGCGCGGTGTGGCGCACCTTTTTTTGAACCGTAAAACTTGTAAGATCGGAAAACCGAACCCACAGATGAACTGTGTCGGCAAGCCCCTGATCCGCCTCGCGCAGGCGGGTGGCGACGCTTTCGGAAAGCACGTACAAGAGCCTTTCGACCCGCCGCAGGCTTTCGACGTCCTCGGGGTAGGTGTTGGAATTGCCTATCGACTTGTACTCCCGCTTTTCGTCCATGTGCGCGACGGGCTCGTCGTCAAGCCCGCGGGCGTATTTTATGAGCGCGTCGCCCGTCTTTCCCAGCGCGCCGCGCACGAGGTCGGCGTCGGCTTCGGCGAGTTTGCCTATGGTGGAAATACCCATTGAGCGGAGTTTAGCCGAGGTGGCGTTCCCCACAAATAACAGATCCTCGACGGGCAAGCCGTTGACTACCTGTTTGTAGTTGGTGAGGGAAATGACCGAAGTGCCGTCGGGCTTTTTAAGCTCGCTTGCAAGTTTGGCGAAAATTTTGTTGAACGACACCCCGCACGAGACCGTTACCCCCAACTCCCGCTTTACTTCGAGGCGAATGGTATCGCCCAAAAAGCGGAGATATTCGTCGGTGAACCGCTCTTCGCCGTCGATAGTGTGTTTTTTTGGTTCGAACGGCGGAAAGACGAGGGTGGAATGTGTGAGGTCGAGCCAGCACTCGTCTATGCCGAAACTCTCGATGAGGTCGGTGTAGCGCGCGTAGATTTTTTTGACGGCGCGGGAGTATTTGACGTACTCGGGAAAATTGGGGGGAACGATGATTATCCCCGGGCATTTTTTCTGCGCCTGCCATACCGCGTCGCCCGTCTTTACGCCGAAGCGTTTTGCCTCTTCGCTTTTGGCGAGAACTATCCCCCGCCGCTCTTCTTTGTTGCCGCAGACGGCGACGGGTTTGCCCGCAAGCGAGGGGTTCAGCACCCGCTCTACGGTGGCGTAAAAATTATTGAGGTCGGAGTGAATGATTATTCTTTCCATGGTGATGAGGTTTTTTTGGGGGGGAATATGCGCGCGGGCGGAACGCCCGCGCGCAAAAAAGTGCTTTAATTGTATTCCCACATTATTTAAAATTTATCTTGTGAGGGCGGAAATTAAGGAAGTGAGGACGTCGAAGTATGCTGAAAAGGTTTTGGAGCAGACTTCGGCGTTTTGAATTACTATGCCGTCGGCGCGCAGACCCGTGAGCGCAAAACTCATTGCTACTCTGTGGTCGCCGAACGTCTTTATTACCGCGGGGCGGGGTTGCGCGGGATAGATCTTTATGCCGTCGGCAAACTCCTCATATGGCACGCCCATTGCCGAAAGGTTCTCCGCCATTGCGCGGATACGGTCGCACTCCTGCTTTCGTATGTGCTCCACGCCCGTTATTGTGGTAGGTTCGGAAAAGTATGGTGCGACAGCCGCGAGCGTTAAGGCTTGATCGGAAAATTCGCCCATATCCACTGTGCCGCCGTCGAAATTTTTTATGAGCGAGATGAACTTGCCGTCCGCCTGCATGCTGTGGGGCATAACGCCCCTGACCTTGACGTCCACGCCCAAAATTCTGCCCGCGGCGTAAAAGTACGAGGCGGCCGAAAGGTCGGGCTCTATGTCGTATTTTTTGGCGGCGTAGCTCCCCGAAACGGTGTAACCGCCCCCCTCTTCACACACCGTAACGCCGAAAGACCACATCATGTCGAGGGTCATTTCGACGTATTTCGCGCCGTGCGAACCGACGGGCTTTACGTGCACGGGGCGGTCGAGACAGACCGCCGACATGAGGATCGCCGAGAGGAACTGACTGCTTTGGGTGACGTCCACGATTATTTCCGTCGGCTTTTTTGAGGCTGCCGCCCCGCCGCGGGGTGCGGTCGTTTTGCCGCTATCAAAACGCGCCCCCTTTATGCGCAACGGGAAGGTGTTGTTTTCGGAAATAATCTGCGCGCCCGCGCTTTCGAGCGAGGATATCAAGGGGGCAATGGGGCGTTTTTTCATCTGGTCGGAGCTGTCGAGGACAAACTCGCCGTCCGAAAAGGCGCAAAGCGCAGTTAAAAAACGCGCCGCCGTTCCCGCCGAACCGACGCATATCTTCGCGCTCTTTTTGGGAAGAACGCCGCCGCAACCATCGATTTTTACGGTCGTTCCGTCGACCGAACAGTTTATCCCCAACTCTTTGAGACATTGCAAAAAGACGGCGCAGTCGTCCGAAAACTGGGCGTTGTACAAAACGCTTTCGCCCCTTGCGAGCGCGGCAAGCAACAGCGCGCGCGCCGTTATGCTTTTGGAGCCCGTCACCTCGACCTGCGCGGTCGTTGCCGTAGTCTTTTTGTATATGTTCTTTACCTCGTAATCCATGGGCGTTGACCTCTGTTTTGCCGATACGTGTTGAGAAAAGTTACTTTTTGAAATTGTTGCGAACTGTTTGAAAAAGCCTTGCGGGGGCGGTTCGGTTAAGCTGAAAAATTATTTCCTCCGCCTTAAAATGTCGCCCGCGTGAAGTGTGAATGGGCAGGGGACAGAATAGACTTCCTGCACGCGTTTGCAGTCGGAGACCTCGCTCCCGTCGCTTGCAAAAGCCCTTTCGACCTTGAAAGTTTTTAAGAAATTTTCGTCGGGGGAGAGCACTTCGAGGGTATCGCCGACAAAGAACCTACCCCGCATTTCGGCGTAAACCACGCCCTCTTTACAGCCGACGACGTTGGCGATATAGTCGCAGTCGCCCTTGGTTTGGCTGTCGGCGTAGTTGACGGTCTTTGCGTTCTGCCCGAGGGCGTAAGCCGTGGTGTAATCGCGATGAGCGGCGGTAAGAAGTTCCCTTTCGACCTCTTTCGAATAGCCGCCGTCTATGCACCTTCTGTATGCGTTTATGACAGTGGCGAGGTAATATTCGCCCTTCATTCTGCCCTCTATCTTAAATGAGGTCACCCCCGCCGCCTGCAACTCTTTGAGGTGCGCGCTCATGTTAAGATCTTTGGAGTTTAAGATGTAAGTGCCTCTGCCGTCCTCTTCCATATCGAGCCAGCCGCTGTCGGACACTTCGTCTTTTTTGCGAACCGAATACTTCCACCTGCATGCCTGCACGCACTCGCCGCGGTTGCTCGGGCGACCCGCGAGGTAATCGCTCAAAAGACACCTGCCCGAATAGGATATGCACATTGCGCCGTGCACAAAGGCTTCAAGCTCTATTTCGGGAACGGCGGCGTGGATCCCGGCTATCTCGTCGAGGGACAGCTCGCGGGCGAGAATGACGCGCGACGCGCCTTGGTCTTTCCAGAATGCCGCCGCCTCTTTGTTGGTGACGTTGGCTTGCGTGGATATGTGAACGGGCAAGCGGGGCGCGCGCCTTTTGAGGGTGGAGAACACGCCCGCGTCAGAGACTATAACGCCGTCCGCGCCTATTTCGGAAAGGTACGAAAAGTAGTCGCCGAGCAAGCCGAAATCGGAGTTGCGGGCGTAGATATTGGCGGTTATGTAGATTTTTTTGCCGAGGGCGTGCACAAAGGCAACGGCTTCGGCAAGTTCCTCGCGCGAAAAGTTATCGGCGAAAGAGCGCAGTGAAAAGAGCTTGCCGCCCGCGTAAGCCGCGTCCGCGCCGAAATAGAGTGAGGTTTTTAGTTTTGCAAAGTTGCCCGCGGGGGCGAGAAGTTCAAGCATGGTATTATTTTTTAGGGGGTGGTTAATGTGCTCCGATAATATTTGGAAAACACCCCCTCAGTCCGCTTCGCGGACAGCTCCCCCTCGCAAGCGAAGGGGCGCGAATGGAGTTAGGTATTACTGCGGCACGCGGGGCGCGAATGGGGAGTTTAGGGTGCTCGGTTGCCCTTGTAATTACGAAGTGAGAAAGTTCGAAGAAGCAAGCAAGACAAGGCGAACGAGCGACGACCGCAGGGAGTGTACAATGAAGTACACGACCAAGGCGGAGCGATGTTCAACACAGTATTGCGTAGCTTATTCGAGCTTTTCGGGAGTATACTGCTATAGCTTTACGCTAAGGGAAACACCATTGCCGATGGGAAGGATCGTGGTAGATAACTCCGAATCTTGCGTGACCGCCGAAAGATATTCCTTGACGTGTTCCACAAGCATACGCCTCTTCGGCGGCACGGGGCGTTCGCCCGTTACATAGCCGAACAACAGCACGTCGTCGGCGGCGAGCGTGCCGCCCCTCTTCAACAGCTCTTTAAGCCTCGGCAGAAGTTTGACGTACTGCGCCTTGGCACAGTCCAGAAATATCAAATCGAACTGCCCCGAAAGCCCCGAAAGCGCGTTTTCGGCTTCGTCCTCAATCAATGTTACTCTGTCCGAAAGCCCCAACTTTTCGAAGTTTATACGGGCTTCGCGCGCAAAGTTTTTATCGCGTTCGATCGTCGTAAGGCTTGCGCACTCCGCCGCCGTTAATATGACCGCGCCCGAAAGCCCAACCGCCGTGCCCGCTTCGAGCACGCTCCGCGGCTTTATCGCAAGCGTCAGCGTTCGCAAAAAATTGAGGGTCTCGCCGTCGGAGACGGGTATCTCGCGCGAGCACGCTCCGCGCCGTATCTCTTCGAGTTCGGGCGAAAGCACGGGCTTGTTGAAGGCCTCGGTGGGCGTTCGGCGTTCGCTGAGCGACGTATCGAAATGCGCGTAGGTAAATTCTTCCATAAGTTAAAGTTCCGCCTTTTTTACAGCTCCACGACGACGGGAACTATCATGGGCGACTGCTTGGTCTTTTTGAAAATGTAGTTCTTCAAACTGCGCTTTATCACCCGTTTAAGCTCGTCGGTGGTGCCCCGCGAAAGGTCGTAGCCCGCTATCGCTCTTTTGATAACGTCCCGCATTTCGGTGTTGTAGTCGCGGTGGAAGTCGAACACGAAGCCGCGCGAATTGACGGCGGGTTCGCCCACTACTTCCCCGCCCGAAACGGCGACCGATACTATAAACAGCCCCTCTGCGGCAAGCTGGCGTCTGTCCTCTATTACCGTGCTCGCCTTTTCGTCCTCGATGCCTTCGCCGTCGATAAGGCGGCTGCCCGAAGTTACGTCGTCGGCGCGCCTCATTCCGCGCGTGGTGAACTCAACGCAGTTGCCTATGTCGGGAATGAATATTCTGCCCGCGTCCATTCCCAGCTCCTCGGCAAGGCGGGCGTGCTTTTTGAGGTGACGGTATTCGCCGTGCACGGGTATGAAATAGCGGGGTTTTAACAGATTGTGCATTATTTTGTGCTCTTCGCGGCAGGCGTGACCCGAGACGTGAATGTTCAAAAGGCTTTCGTACACGACGTTCGCGCCCTTGCGGTAGAGATTGTCTATTACTCTGTAAATGAGTTTTTCGTTGCCCGGTATGGGCGAAGCCGAAATTATTACGGTGTCGTTACCGCCTATGGTGACGGCGGGGTTTTCGCCGTTGGACATTCGGGTGAGCGCGCTCATCGGTTCGCCCTGACTGCCCGTGGAGATTATTACCACCTCGTCGTCGCGCAGGTTTTTAAGGCGGGTTATGTCGGCTACGACGCCGTCGGGTATGCGGAGTTCGCCTATCTTTTCAGCCGCCTCGCACACGTTGAGCATGCTCCGCCCCGAAAAGACGGCTTTGCGTTTATACTTTACGGCAAGGTCGATTATCTGTTGCAGGCGGTGGACGTTCGAGGCGAACGTGGCTATTATTATTCTGCGCGAAGAGTTTTCGGCGAACAGCCCGTCGAGGGTGCTTCCCACTACCTTTTCGCTCATGGTGAAGCCGTTGCGCTCGATATTCGTGCTTTCGCCGAGGTAGAGCAAAACGCCCCTTGCGCCTATGTCGGCTATGGTTTTAAGGTCGATGGGCTTGCCCGCAACGGGGGTGAGGTCGATTTTGAAGTCGCCGCTGTGGAAAATTACGCCCTGCGGCGTGCTTATGGCGAGCGCGAGCGAACCCGCTATGGAATGGTTGACGTTGACGGGAAGTACCGTAAAACAGCCCGCCTTTACCTCGCGCCCCGCCTCGGCTTCTATCATCTTTACGTTGTTTATCTTGTGCTCGCGGAGCTTGTTATCGACGAGCGCGAGGGTGAGCCGCGTGCCCACTACGGGAATTTTAAGCTCGTTTAAAAGATAGGGAACGCCGCCTATGTGGTCCTCGTGACCGTGCGTCAAAAAGAGCGCGCGTACCTTGTGCGCGTTTTCGATAAGATAGGTTATGTCGGGGACTACGAGGTCGAACCCCGGGGTCTCCTCCGTGGGGAAGATAGCCCCCGCGTCGATTATTATGATGTCGTTGCCGCACTCTATGGCGGTCATGTTCTTGCCTATTTCGCCCACGCCGCCCAAAAATACTATCTTTACGGCTTTTCCGCCCTTCTGCTTTTCGGCGCGCTCCGTGCGCGCCGTGCGTTCCGTGCGTTCGGTGCGTTCGGCGGCGCGGTCGGCTTTATCCTTTGCGGGGCGTTCCGACTTTGCGGGCTTTGCCGCGCGGGGTACGCGGGCGGGTTTTGCGGATTTTTCGGCACGGGCGGGCTTTGCCGCGCGCTTAACGCGCTCGCGCTTTTCGGGCTGTTCTTTGGGGGAACGCGGCTTTTTTTGAGCGCGCGTCGATCTTGCGCCGCTGCGCGGGGTGACGTTACCCGCCCCCTCGCGGTTCTCGGCGATCGCTGTCTTTTCGGTTCTTTTCAAAATAATTACTCCGTCTGAAAAATAAAAGGGGTTGAAAAAATCAACCCCCGTGTAGTTTGGTTTACTTGTTGCTTACGTCCTTTACAAGTCCGTCCTCGATGAGCTCTTCGATGGTTTCGTAGGGGTACATTGCCGCATAGTCGCGGTCGGGTGCTTTGTTGCGCTTTACGCCGTTCCTCTTTTCGAGCATTTCGTCGATGAGCCTTATGGCTTTCTTCGCGCCGAGGGGGCTTTTTATTTTGACCATCATGGGCGTGCCGTGCATACTCTTATTATCGGACACGTCGACGTGGTGATAGACCGAGGTCTTGTACTCGGCGGGGTCGAGCGCGAGATAGAGACAGAGCGTTTTGCCCCTTATCTTGAAGCGGGCGATAGTCTCTCTGCCCTTGTTGAACCGCTCTGCGCCCCACGCGACGTTGGAATTGACCTTTGCGTAGGACAAGAGGGCGTTTTTGACCTGTCCGTAGTACTGCTTCTGTTCGTCCGTGCCCTGTATTATACGGGCGATGAACGAGCGATTGTACTTCATCATGTTCTCGAAGTCGACGCCCGAACCCGAAAAACCGTCGGGCATTATCTCGCCCTCGGAGGGTTGCTCGTCAATTTCGTCCAAAACTTCGTCGCCGTTCTCTTCGCCCTCTTCTTCGCCCTCGACCACGTCGCTTACGGTGACAAGGGCGGCGTTGTCGTCGGCTTCGGCTGCCGCCGCAACTTCGCGCACTGCGCCCAAGGCGAGCATTGCTTTTATGGAAGCTATTTCTCTGTCGACCGCGTCGAAGCGGTTTTCGGTGTTTTTGAGCACTTCTTCGGTGACGCTTTCGGTGAGCTTTTCAAGCCCCTCGCCGTCGATTACTATGTCGTAGTCGTGCGCCGCCTGCGATTCGGCGAGCTTTTCGGAGACTGCCGAACTTATCGTTTCGGTGTCCATTCCCGCAACCGTTCCCACAAGCTGGCTTGCCACCTTGTCGGCTATTTCGTCGGTGTCTATTTCGGGCAAGTAGTTCGAAAGGACTGCCGCCGCCTTGTCGGCTATAGCGTCCTCGTTGACTCCCGCCACCGTTATCTTTTCGCTTATGCGCTGCGCCATATCCTCGTAGTCGGGTTCTGCCGCGCTGAGACTTGCAAGAGCCGAACGAAGCCGCTCGGCTATCGATACGGCGAGAATGTCGTAATCTATCTTGCGGGCAAGTTCTTCGGAAATGGAAGCGCAACCCTCGTCGTCGACGAGTATATCGAAGTCCTCGGGTTTGAGTGAACCTATCCTTAAAGCTATCTTGTCGGCAAGCTCGTCCTCGTCTACCTGTAGATCTACGGGTATGTGCTCGGAATAAATCGCCTCGGCGGGAGCGGCGTCCGACGCGCTTGCGGCTGCGGGCTGCGGGCGAACTTCGCCGCCTGCGGGCACGACTATCTGTTCGGCTACCTTGCAGGCGATGTAGTCGGGGGATATATATTCCTGCGCGGGCATCTGCTCGGCGATCTTCTTTGCAAGCAGGTCGTAGTCTATCTCCGCCGCCTGCGTTGAGACGGGCGCGGCGACGGTTTCGACAGGCGTGCCGCCCATCATAGAGATGAGCTGGTTTATCTTGCCCGTGAGATCGAGGTATATGTTCTCGCTCTGGGCGGCAAGATACTTCATTTCGCGCTTGACCGACTCGTACTCTTCGGTAAGGGAGTTGTAAATTTCCGCCACCTGACGCGCCGAAAGCGCGGCGTCTTGCCGCGACTTGTTGAGCTGGGCGAGCGCGTTTTCGAGCTGAGCCGAATTTTTATTAATCTGCGAAGTCAGCTCGTTGACCCGAACGTATATATCGCGGTTGGTCTGTAAGATGACGTCTGCTTTTTTGGGGGAAGAACCGCCGTGCGCGTATTCGTCGTCGTTTCTGCCGAATGCCATTTTTGCACCTCTTATTCTTAAATGCCTTGGTTAAGCGTTGTTCTTATAATAGTTTACACCATAAGCGAAAAAAAGTAAATAATAATATGTAAAATTTTTACGTATTTTACCGAAAAATTTTTAAAAGGGCGGGCAATATGGGCGCGCCAACGCGGTTTGAGGTCGAGTGGGAACAGCCCGCGCGCGGGGAAGCGCCTTAATGCGGTACAATGATATTCGGAAGTGCACCCCCTCAGTCCGCGTTCGCGGACAGCTCCCCCTCATAAATAAAGGGGAGCGAATGAGTTGGGCGGTTTCAAAGTGCCCCGAGCAGACCACGGGGTCGAGTGCGGGGTTTCTCAAAACAGCGGACACCCGCTGTTTTGCCGCACGAGATGAGCTTGCGCATAGTGCAAGGCGCAAGCGGTGCCCGAGCGCGGCGGTGTTCCTTACGCCGCGCGAGAAATTCTCTCGGTCAATCGATTATTTTTAATATTGTTTCAAAATTGCAAGCACAGACCACGGGGGGATTATCTCGCTCAATCGAAGACGTTTCACGTCTTCTCAATCGGCTCGAAATGACAGTGCCATAATGCGCTCCGATATTATTTAAAATTGCTTGTACGAAGTGAGAAAGGTCGAAGAAGCAAGTTATGCAAGGAAAGCGAGGAAAACCCGAAGGAGTTTACAATGACGTAAATGACTGAGGGTTGCCGCAGCTTGACACAGCAGAACGTAGCTTATTCGAGCTTTTCGGTAGCATAAAGTGAATTGTGCACGGTTAATGATAATATTAGGCAATTTTTATAAAATTTTGAGTAAATTTGCAAATTCAGTTGAATTTTTTTGCGATATATTGTATAATTCTGCCAT
>CANRDY010000027.1 GCA_947629515.1 uncultured Clostridia bacterium | reverse complement strand
CCCCGTGGTCTGTGCTTGCTCTTTGAAACCGACCCCCAAATGTCTAAAATAATAACTCCGCTATACTGCGGAATAGATTTCTCCACTACGCGCGCGTTCGCTCGCTTCGGTCGAAATGACAGTTATTATTAGAAGTTCGCTAACGCTTCGGTCTCGCCTTTGGCGAGGGGTTGGGCAAAGTCCTCGAACGAAATGACAGTTTTTATTTAAAATAGCGGCGGGCGCGCGATTTTAATCGCGCGCCCGCCGCTTCCTGTTGAACAGCCGTTACGCCGTATTACTTCCACGTAGTTAAGACACATGATCAAGCGGAACGCTTGCAAAACGCTTATCGATTTTCTTCCGCAAACGAATTTATGAACACCGCCAACGCCGCTTTTTGCCTTTCGCTCAGCTTTGCAACGGCGCGTATCAGTTGCCTGTCCGTTCCTTCACATCTGCCGTAGTCGGTCTTTCTGCCGAACAGCTCGTCCACGGTCACATGAAAAAAATCGGCAAGTTTCAATATGGTCTCGCAATCGGGTTCGTTTATCCCGTTCTCCCAATTGCTCACGTTGCGTTGAAGAGTGCCGAGTTTGCCCGCCAGCTCGGCTTGCGTCATCGCATACTCTTCCCTCAATTCCTTTATGTTTAGTCTCATTTTTTCCGCCTCCGCGATTACTTTACCAAAAAAACTTCTAAAAACAATTGACAAAGAATAAAAAATGCTATATTATAGTTATGTTCAGAAATAAAATTACTAACGAGGTCACTATGGATGAAGTATTTGCGGCAAACAGCGCAGAGGAAAAGATAAGATATTACAAAAGATTTTTGATAATAAGCAGGGTCGCCGAGATCTACAAGGACGACCGTCACATGCTCAAACAGCTTGTCAAACAGTTGAAGCGCGAAAAACAGCATCTTGCGCGGTCGCGCTTTCCCATGTCCGATCCCGACAAGCGCGACGTATCGCTTTCGGTCACGGAACTTTCGGACATAATCAAAAGGCTTATGGGAATCGCGAAGATCGAGACTTACAAGATAGCCGAACATTCCCTTAAAAGCTATATGGAGAACCTTGAAAGCGCCGTGAACCCGCCGGAGGACAAGACTGCCGCTCGGCGCGTCATAGAGCAAGCCGTGGACGCAACGAGGGTTTTGGGTGCGAAAATCGAGCAGGGGGTAGAAAAAATAAAAAAAACGATACAAGACCGCAACTCAGAATAGGCTTGGTTTTTTCGGGCGGAATAAGCAAGGGCGCATATCAGATAGGCTTTGTGAAAGCGCTCCTGCAACATGTCGGCAAAAGCGAGATAAAAGCCGTAGCGGGGTCGTCGATAGGGCTTTTCAGCGCGTACGCTCTCTCCGCAGACAAACTCCCTCTTATCGAGTGTATGTTCCGCAACATCGACATTAAAAAGCACACCGAGCTGTTCGGTCAGGTTCTCTTCAAAAAATTCTTAAAAAGGGAAATTGACGCCTTTTTATCTCCTTGCGACTATCTTGAAATACCCGTCGCGTTCCCCGTATGCTTTATTCCCGTATATAACGTGAGGTATTTTTGGATCAAAGACGATTATACCCCCATTTGGAAAAAGTATATCAATGCGGCTATCAACTATCCCTTTTTGTGCATACTGCCGTCTGTGCTCGATCGCAGGCTTGCCATAGACGGCGGAGCGGCAGACAACATTCCCATATATCCCCTTTTGAAGAGGGGCGGGGAATTTCTCGGATCGCAGGAGAACTTCGATTTAATAATCGCGTTGCACTTCGACGCGCGGTATGATTACCGCCGCGAGTTCGATACGGATATCCCCCTGCTCGACATAGACCTCGGCATATGCAACGACTTCAAAAAAGACCACTATAATTTTTCGGCTTCGTACATCGACGAGATGATACGCAAAGCCGAAGAATACGGACACGCCGTTTGTTCAAAGCTGTTTTCGGGGCAGTGCACGAAAGAGGAGCTTACAAAGGCGATCGGCGAAATTTATTCGGCTGAACACACCGCACGGCAAGGCAACATATCGCTCGACAGATTTTTCAGTATGTTGAACGCCTTTGGCAGAGCCTTCCGAAGCGATGTTTCAAGTAATCATATCTTATACTAAGGAGAAAAAAATGGAACCTGTGCAACCCCAAAACGGCGGGACGAGACCGACGGCTCAAACAGCCGTTCTTCCCCCCAAAAAGAGAAATTTGTTTTTGTGCATACTGTTCAGTTTGCTGACCTTGGGCATCTACTCCGTTTATTGGTTCGTTTGTATGACCAACGAGACTAACAGACTGTCGAAATTCCCCACTGCGGGCGGGGGTATGGCGATACTCTTCACCATAATCACTTTCGGCATTTACTATCTGTATTGGACGTATATGCTCGGTAAAAAGATCGGCGACATCGAAGGCGGTTCTTCCGACGGGCTGTTCTACATTATTCTGAACCTGTTGGGATTGGGATTCATACCCATGCTGTTGGCGCAGTCGAGGCTTAACAGAAAAGCCGTATAAAAAATTACAACAAAAAGGCTCTTCGTTTTAGCGGAGAGCTTTTTTGACGCAGTGCGGTAATTTTATTGTTTGAGTAATAAGCGGGCGCGGCGGGCGCGCGATTTTAATCGCGCGCCCGCCGCATCCTTCCCCGCAAAAATTTCACGGTCTGTTTGCTTTTTCATAATTAAACAGCTTGTTGTATTTCAAGGTCTTTAGGGTGGTCTTGCGGTCGTATGCCTCGAAGTCGGCGGGGGCGTACTTCCGGTTCGAAAAGAACAGCAGAATTATCGAAAGATAGCCCGTGGCGATTATCAGTATTACCGAGAACACCGAGGCGAGCGGCGTAAATCCCGCCCCCGCGCCGAAATACCCCGATACTATCGCAACGCACAACAGCGCCGAAGAGAGCGCAAACTCCTTCCACTGAAAGCGCAGGGCAAACCCCAAAGTCATCTTTTCGGAAGTCTTGGGCGTGACTATAAAGGTAGCCTTTTTGCCGAGCATGCCCAAAAGCGCGGAAATAAGCGACGTTGTCAGCATCGAACCGTACAAAAGTATAACGCACACCGAATACGCCAACGTTCTTAAAGGATTTTGGCAGAACGCCCAGCGTATAAAGTCGTTGAGCATCGGCGAGAAGAAGAACACGACCGTAGGGATAACCATCCACAGCGGGTACACGGCGTGCAGATTAACGTGAATGAGCGGGGCGGCGGTCAGGTTCATCAGAATAAAAAACGCAAACACGGCGGTGAGCGGCAAATTGTAGGTGAAAAGCACTATATCGAGCTTTTCGTACCACTTCATGGGCGAGCGGAAGATCTTGCCCGTGAACCTCTTTATGAATTCGAGGTTGCCCTGCGTCCACTTGCTGTGCCTTTTTTTGAACGCGACATAGTCGACGGGATACTCCTCCTCGCACACTATGTTGGGCGCAAAAGCCACGTAATATCCCGCGTTCCTCGCCGCTATCGAAAGGCAGAGGTCCTCCGCGACCAGCGGGGGGAAGCCGCCCGCCTTTTCATAGCACTCCCGCTTTATCATCGCCCCGTGCCCGAGCATGGTCGAAAAGCCGTAAAAGTGCTTCATCGTCTGATATGTCGGCCAGTGCGCGTTGACGCCTATGTGGAAAAGCCGCATAAAAAAATTGCCGTTTCTCGTTGAAACGTGGCTCGCCTGCACTATGCCGACGTTTTCGAATGAGTAAAAATATTTAAGGCAACTTGTGATGAAGTCGGGAGGAAGTATCTCGTCAGAGTCGAGAATGACGGCGTAGTCGTACATATTTTTCCCCTCTTCGCTTAGCAAGAAGTTGTTGATATTGCCCGCCTTGAAGCCCTTTCTGTCTGCCCTGCGAACGACCCTCACCCCGTGCTCCGCCGAAAATTTGTCGACGGCGGCTTTGTAGTCGGGATCGCTCGAATCGTCGAGAATGACCGTTTGAAAATTGCCGTAGCTTTGCCCCATGCTCTTAATGAGGCTCGAACCGTCGAAGTCGTTGCACGTGCAATACACCAGCAGCACCCTGTCGTTCGCGCCCGAAACGTCGGTATCGAGCACGGGCAGGTATCGCTTATACATTGCGCCGCGGAACACGTAATACCACACCACGTAGATGAAGTCCTTAACGCCGTTCAGCCAGAAGTACGAGATGAACACGCCGTTCAAAATAATGACGGTAAGCGCGGCATAGTAGCGCGCGTCCGACAGATCTTCGCCCGCAAGTATGAACCCCCTGCCGCCGAGCGCGGTCGTTATTATCTGATACCAGAACCCCGCCGCAAGCGCCGACCATACGAAGAGCATAATAACGTAAAACACGGGGCTTTTTTTCATCGCGCTCTTTTCGGGTTTTGCGCCGTTTGCCCGTGGAACGTTACCGTTCGATCGGGTGTCGTTGCCGTTCGATAGAGGGTCGCCCGCGGTCGGTTCGATAGTGTTATCGGTCGATTGGATATTACTATCGGTCGGTCGGGAGTTGTTGTTGCCCTGTTGACGTTCCGCAAACGCCGCCTTGGGTTCTTTTTTGCTTCCTCTTTTGTCTTTCATCCTTACGCAAAACCGCCTTTTAGCAACATATTGCTAACGATAATATTATAATATCACGATTTTGCTTTGTCAAGATAATTTTAGCAAGATTATGCTAAACTGATGACAAGGGGGAGCGGTGATGACTATTAACGAAAGGTTGAAAGCGTTGAGGCTGGAGAGCGGGCTGACGCAGGCGCAACTTGCAAAGGAGCTGGACATAGCGCAGACGACGATCGCGGCGTACGAAAAGGCGCACGACCCGAACATATACAATCTTATTGCATACGCGAGATATTTTAAGTGCAGCGTTGATTTTTTGGCGGGGGTCGAAGAGAGCGGCTACACCGATTCGTTGCTCTTTTCGAAAGCCGAGCGGACGATCATCAAGGATTTCAGGCGGCTGTCGCCCGCCGCTAAGAAGTGCGCTCTTGCGCAGATAGCGGCGCTTGCCGACTCGGGCTTGAACGGGTAAAAGAGCGGCGGCGGGCACTTTACAAGTGCCCGCCGCAATTATAATATTATCGGAGCAACTTAAGGCACTGTCATTTCGAACGACATAAGAATCCCGCGTAGCGGGTTCGCGCGAGGGCGTAAGCCCGACGCTCTGCCGAGGGTTCCCGCTCGCGGGAAACGGCAGATTGAGTGAGAGTTCTCGCGCGGCGTAAGGAGCAACGCCGCGCTCGGGCACCGCTTGCGCCTTGCACTATGCGCAAGCTCATCTCGTGCGGCAAAACAGCGGGTGTCCGCTGTTTTGAGAAACCCCGCACTCGTCCCTTGAAAAAGGGGAGGGAATAAGTAAAAAATATTCGCTACCCTTCGCTTGCGAGGGGGAGCTGTCCGCGAACGCGGACTGAGGGGATGCATTTCTAAATATTATCAAAGCACATTATTGCACATTTTCGCGCGCGGGCGATACGCCCGCGCGCATATTATCGGAGCATATTAAGGCACTGTCATTTCGAACGATATGACACGCGCCGCAGGCGCGGGATTGAGTGAGAGAATCCCAAGGTGGTCTGCTCGGGGCACTTCGAAACAGTTATCAAAAAACCCGTTGTCTGTGCTTGCACTTTGAAACCAATACCCAATTCCAAATGATAATCACCATATCCAAGCTGATTTTTCCCTCAATTTGCAAAAAATTTTTAATTTTTTTTCGGTGGAAATAGGCATAGAAAGTTAACATTTTGGGGCAAAAAGCGTTAATTTTTAACATTTATGGTCATTTTGTTAACTTTTATTTTTCTTAATGTTAAAATTTGTCGGCATATAGTGCTAATGTGTTTAGCAAGTGGCTGTGTTACGGTTAAATCCATCAAATCAAAATGTTAAATTGAAAATTTAAAAATACTCGTTTCATTTGGTTGCAAATTAAAAGATACAGTGATATAACATAATCAAAGCACATTATGCGGTGTAAAGACCGCGTAAATGCAACAAAAGATAAGAGGGATTCAGCTATGAAAAAACGGGTATGTGTTGCGTTGATTGCACTTGCGATTGTCGCGGCGGTAGCTTGTTTTGCCGCTGGTTGCGGATCCAACGACGGCGCGCAGGCGTTCGAAGAAAGGTTCTACATGGTCACCTACGTCGACGGCGGTCAGGTCATAAAAGAAGCCAAAGTCAAGGAAAACGCCCTCGCCGAAAACCTCGATATCAGCGGCACTAAAAAGGGCTACGAGTTTGTCTTTTGGGCTTTTAACGATACCGAATTCAACTTCAATGAAAGCATACGTCGCAACGTGCGCCTCACGGCAAAATGGGTTCCAATTAAATATATATTGACATTTTACGGTCAATCGGGAGAAAAAATCGCCGAGGTCGAATACACGGTCGAGGACGAAACCATTGATGAACCTGACGTACCCGAAATCGAGGGTTACACGGGCAGTTGGGAGGAATACGCGGCAGACGGCGGCAACAAGGACATACGCGCGGTGTACGAAGCGAATACGTACACCGCGCGTTTTGTCGTGGGGGACGAGGTTCTCGAAGAGATACAGTACAAGACGGGAGAAAGCATAGAGGAGCCGCCCGTGCCGCCGCGCGAGGGTTGCGCAGGGCGTTGGGAAGAATACGAGCTTAAAGGCGACATAACCGTGCACGCTATATACGAGCTTGCGCCCGACCCCTCGCGCGGCGGCGATCCCAAGACCGAAAGCGAGAACAACGAAGCCCAAAATCAAGGCGGCGGCGAAGTAGTTGAACCCGAGGGGAACGAGTCCGGCTCAGGCGAAAAAGTGCCGGATATATCGCAAGAACCACAAAATAACGATCCTTCCCCCAACGAAAACAAGGGAAATAATAAGGATAAAGATGAGGGTGAAACCGAGCCGCAAACCCCTCCCACAGGATTCGAAGATAAAAGCGATAATGAGGACGATTCCGAAAAGGAAGAACAAGGCGATATTAAGAGCGGACAGCAAGAGGAAAAGCCCGACGATACTCCCGTAAATCCGCCCGAAGAAGATAACGATACCGACGAAAAAACCGAGCATGGAAACGATACCGACCCGCCCGAGGATAAAGATAAGGACGGGCAGGAAGGATCGCAAGATCCTGTTCCCCAAGAACCCAAAGAACCCCGCAAGCCTACCGAGGGTTTGGTGTTCGAAGAAATCGACGGCGGGTGGATGGTTGCGGGATATACGGGCACCGACACCGAAGTTTATATCCCGTCCGAATACAACGGTTCGCCCGTGTTGGAGATAGGCGAGTATGCGTTTGAAGAGAGTCGCGTGACGGCGGTGGAGATCGCCGACGGAATACAATTAATAGGCAGATATGCCTTTTCGAGCACTCTTTTGACCGAAGTTAGCCTGCCCGACAGCGTGGTTGAAATTTGCGACGGCGCGTTTTGGGGCTGCCTTAATTTGAAGAGTTTGAAGCTGGGCGCGGGTCTGAAGAAGTTTGGGCGGAACGTCATTGCCGGCTGCCCCGAGCTGACGGGCGTGGAGTTCGCCGAGCCGACGGGCTGGCGGATAAGCTCCGACAAGGACGGCAACCGGTCCGACCCCGTTTCCCCCGACCTGCTTTCTTCCCCATCTTCCGCCCTCGACTACCTCACCGAAAACCTTAAAAAATATTTGCTGAGAGGGTAAGGGGAACGTTAAAAATATCAACAAAAATTTCAGCCCGCGGGTTCGGCTTGCGAACCCGCGGGCTTTCAAATACACTACGTATAACGTATCTTAAACCAAATTCGCCTTGCGTTATTTTTTATAAAAACATTGCAATCTTAAATGGCTTTTGTTAAAATTGTATTGAGCAAAAAGTATGGAGTGAAGCATTGAAAAATTTAGTTACGGGCGGTACGGTTTTCGTAAGCAAATACATTGCCGAAATATTATGTATGAACTGTTACCGTTGGAGAATGGTTTGCAGCTTGCTATAAAATAATATAAAAACAACAAGAGCTCGGTGAAACCGAATAATTATTTGAATTTATCGGAAGAAATTTTAAATATCTTCGATGAATTATACACAAAAAACAAGGAGATAAAAAATCAATGAATACCGACGAAGAAAAAATACTTAACGCGGATTATAAATGTTATGACGATGAAAATTTCAGAAATGCGGTAATACAAGCTTTGAAAGATTATGATAAAATCAAAGAGCGGGAAGAAAAAGATAAAAAGAAAGCCGCGTGGGAAGAGACAAACAGAAAATTAGGGGTAAAAGAAGGGAAAGCAAATATACTTCCCTATTTGAAACTTATCTTGCGACCGAAGCATTATCTATATGAAAATTCAGATTATATTTCGGCTATATCTGTAATATTGCAAATAATTTATATATTTTTTGAAAAATTCTTAATTCTTGTATCCATATGCGCTATTTGCTATGCCCCATTGCAATTTGTAGTTTCGTTTTTGCCGATTCTGACGTGGTACAACGATATAGTTCTTGTTCTTTTTGCTTTTGATTTCTTTATGGCATCCCGATTTTTTCAGCTTTTCCGTGTTTACATCATTAATATACATGACGAGAACAAGCTATACAATATTTTTGGTGCATGGATGTCTTGCATATCTGTTGTGTCAACTATTGTCCCCATTTTATTCTTTAAATGAAAGAATAGGTGAGATGAGGTGCAATATCGTTGCGAAGTTGAATATGGCACTGTGATAGCCGAATACAAACCCGACAGCAAGCATTAAGAAGTCTATCAGAGCGAAGTCGAGAAATCTATTCCGCAGTATAAAGGAGTTTTTTAATAATGCAGTGGGTATGATTTGGAATTTGGTGTTAGTTTCAAAGTGCCCCGAGCAGACCACGGGGATCGAGTGCGGATTTCTCAAAACAGCGGGTGTCCGCTGTTTTGAGAAATCCGCACTCGACCATCGCAAGCGAAGGGGAGCGAATTGAGTAAAAGCAATGTTTTCGATATTTTTTAATTTCATGCACGCAAGTGTTCAATCGCGCACGTCGGGGAAAAACCGCAAAAATTTTGACATCGGGCGCAGGGTGTGCTATAATCGTAACAGGCTGTCGTTCGGCTTGTTAAAACTTGCTAGACGGCGGCGGTGAGTTTGCGATCATCAAAGGTTCAAAAAGTCAAAAACCGTTCGCAACGCGGTCAAACTCATTCGCGGCGCGATCAAACCAAGGAGAAATTTATGGATTTAGACGTCTTTATAAGTTACGAGCACAGCTCGAAGTCGATAGCCGATTCGATCGTGTCCTCTTTCGAACGCGATAAAATACGCTGCTGGTATGCCCCGCGCGACGTCATCGGCGACTACGCGACGAGCATCGTCGAAGCCATCGAAAGCGCAAGGATATTTATTCTTGTGCTGAGCGGCGAATCCTCGAATTCTCCCCACGTTCTGAACGAAGTCGAAATGGCTTACAAAAAGAATATCGAACAGTCGCAGGCAATAACTATCATTCCCTTTAAGGTCTCGAACGACGAACTTTCACGCGCGATGGAATACTACATCAAGCGCATACACTGGATCGACGCAACGACGAGCAGTCTCGAAACCGCCATCGCCGACCTTAAAAACAAGGTCAAAAGGATAATCGGGATAGAAGATGCGCCCGTTGCGCAAAGCCAGCCCGAAAGAACGCAGAACAAATATTTTACGGCGGACGATAAAAAGGAAGTTATGCGCCTTAAAACGCAGGAAAAGATACTTCAGGCGTTCGACGGCGGTATTTACGAAAAGGCGGCGGAAGAGTTCGGAAGCGTTTGCGCGCTCGATATCGGAAGCAACTGCGGCGATAATTTTTACAACCGCTTCGCCCCTCTTAAAAATCTTGAAAAAGCCGTTGGCATAGAATACGACGCCGCCGCGGTCCGGGAAGCAAACAAGAGGTACGGTTCGGACAAATTCGTGTTCTTTCAGGCAGACGTCGAAGCCGAAGATTTTGCCGAAAAACTTGACGATATCCTCAACGAACAGGGCATACAGGCGTTTGACATTATTAATATTTCGATGCTGCTTTTGCATATCAAAAAGCCGTATAACCTTTTGAAAACGGCGAGGAAGCTGTTGAAAAGGGGCGGATATCTTATAATCCGCGATATCGACGACGGCTATAACGTAGCCTATCCCGACAACGAAAAGTTGTTTAAGCAGGCTATAAGATACTGCTCTGAAAGCGAGTTTTCGGGTTACAGGGAAAGCGGACGAGAGATCTACACCACGCTCAAAGACACGGGGTTCAGAGATATTAAACTTGAAAAGCTCGGACTGTCGACGGTGGAAATGGACTATGACGAACGCGAGGCGTTGTTCGACACTTATTTCAGTTTTATCGGCGACGACCTTAAACTCATGTGCAAAAAATATCCCGATTCGGAGCATTTTGCAACCGCTTACAAGTGGATGGTCGACCATTACGACCAAATGGAAAGCGAGTTTATGCGCGACGATTTTTTCTTTACGCTCGGGTTTATGCTGTTCAGCGCAAGGAAGTGAAAGAGGGTTTAAGATAAAATTTATGTAAATTGCGCGGCGGGCGGCATTTTGCCGCCCGCCGCTTTGCTACCGCAAACTTCGTATATGCTTCGCAAGCGTTCCGCTTGACCTTGTATCTTTATTACTTAAAGGTAAAACAGCGTGCGTTCCAATCAAACGTGAATTTTAAATAATTATCGGAGCATCATCATAAAGCACTTTTCGCGCGCGGGCGTTGGAACGCCCGCGCGCTTTCTTAAAATAATCTGTCATTTCGACCGAAGCGAGCGAACGCGAGCGAAGTGGAGAAATCTATTCCGCAGTATAGCGGAGTTTTTTATAATGAGGCGGTTATTATTTTAGAATATGGTTCGAGTTTCAAAATTGCAAGCATAGACCACCTTGGGTCGAGTGCGGGGTTTCTCAAAACAGCGGACACCCGCTGTTTTGCCGCACGAGATGAGCTTGCGCATAGTGCAAGGCGCAAGCGGTGCCCGAGCGCGGCGTTGCTCCTTACGCCGCGCGAGAAATCTCACTTAATCTGCCGTTTCCCGTGAGCGGGAACCCTCGGCAGAGCGTTGGGCTTTCGCCCTCGCGCGAACCCGCTTTGCGGGCTTCTCATAGCGTTCGAAATGACAGTGCCATAATATACTCCGAATATTATTTAAAATAGCGGCAAAGCCGCACGCTTTTTACCACAACTTTTTTGCGACAGCAAAAAAATTTCACTTGCGCGTAGCGCAAATTTCACTTTTGCCGTCAGGCAAAAATTTCACTTTTTTGCGACAGCAAAAAAGTTTCACTTTGCCGCAAGGCAATAATTTTTTCTCCCACGTACGCAAAAAAACTTTACAAAGCCGTTCGTATCTGTTAAAATACTAAGGCTGTAAAATTCGCACCCGTGGAACGGGCACTCCGTGGCGGTAAATCTTTCATGCCGCAATAAGTGTCGCAAAGCCGTGTTCACGGGGAGGTTTAACGGAGGAATCAAATGGCTGTTATCACTATGAAACAACTGCTCGAAGCGGGCGTACACTTCGGGCACCAGACAAGAAAATGGAACCCCAAGATGAGCAAGTATATCTACGCCGCAAGAAACGATATACACATCATCGACTTGCAGATCACCGTCGATCTCATCGAGGAAGCCTACGCGTTCGTATGCGAGAGCGTTAAGGCGGGCAAGACCGTTTTGTTTGTGGGAACCAAAAAACAGGCGCAGGACGCCATAAAGGAAGAGGCGGAGCGTTGCGGAATGTACTACGTCAACTCCCGCTGGCTGGGCGGCACGCTCACCAACTTCAAGACCATCCGTTCCCGCATAGACAGAATGGTCAAGATAGAAAAGATGGAGCAAAACGGCGAGTTCGACCTTCTTCCCAAAAAGGAAGTCGCCAAGCTCCGCGAGGAGTTCTCGAAGTTGCAGGCTAACCTCGGGGGCATAAGGGAAATGACCAGGCTTCCCGGCGTCATGTTTATAGTCGATCCTCACCAGGAGGACATCGCCGTATCCGAAGCGCGCAAGCTCAACATTCCCATCGTCGCAATAACCGACACCAACTGCGATCCCGATCTCATCGACTACGTTATCCCCGGCAACGACGACGCGATCCGCGCCGTTAAGCTCATTTCTTCGGTAATGGCGAACGCCGTTATAGAGGCTAAGCAGGGCGAAACGCCCGTTATCGAGGGGGCGGAAAGCGCCGAAACCGAGGCGGGCGCAGAGGGCGAAGAGACGGCTGTTGCCGCTGACGAACCCGTAAAGAGCGAGGAACAGGCGGAAGTTGCCGCCGAAGAAACCGCCGACAAGGCGCAGACCGAAGAAGCAAAGGAGGAGGAATAATATGACATTCACGGCTAAGGACGTAATGACGCTCCGCGAGAAGAGCGGCGCGGGTATGCTCGACTGCAAAAAGGCTCTTGCCGACGCAGACGGCGATATGGAAAAGGCAATAGAACTGTTAAGAGAACGCGGCATTGCAAAAGCCGTCAAAAAGGAGGGCAGGATCGCCGCCGAGGGCGTAGTCGGAGCGTTCGTATGCGAAAAGTGCGGCACGGGCGTTCTTGTCGAGATAAACTGCGAGAGCGACTTCGTTTCCCGCGGGGAGAAGTTCCACGCGATAGTCGACGAAGTGGCAAAGGTGATCGCCGCGGAAAAGCCCGCGACCGTCGAGGAGCTTGAGGGTTGTAAGATGGGCGAGGCGACCGTAAAGGACTTCATCATAAGCCAGACGGCGGTCATAGGCGAAAAGATATCCATACGCCGTTTTGCCGTATACGAGACAAAGGGCAAGATAGAGACCTATATCCACATGGGCGGCAAGGTTGGCGTTATGGTCGAGGCGGCGGACTTCACCGCGGGAGCGGAAGAGACGCTGCACGACGTAGCGTTGCAGATAGCCGCTTCGCGCCCCGAGTATGTCTCGCGCGAGCAGGTTCCCGCAGAGGTGATAGCCAAGGAAAAGGAGATCGCGCTCGTGCAGATGCAGAACGATCCCAAGAACGCGGCAAAGCCCCGCAACATACTCGAAAAGATCGCCGAGGGCAAGCTCGGGAAATTCTACGGCGAGGCGTGCCTTATGGAGCAGCCCTTCATAAAGGACGATTCGCAGAAGATCTCGCAGGTGATCGGTTCGAAGTTCAAGGTAGTGCGCTTCACCCGTTTCGAGATGGGCGAGGGGCTTGAAAAGAAAAACGAGAACCTGCAAGACGAAGTTGCCAAGCAGATCGAAGCCATGAAAAAGTAAATATATATTGAAGTTTTTAAGGAAATTTAGATAAATCGGAAGCGGCGGGGCGGGCTGTTTTTACAGCCCGTCCCGCCGTTTAACATTTGATAAAATCGCGCACGGGTCGGCAATAAACGTAATATTGTATGCGTTTTATTTATAGCGCGTTGCAAAATCGGTATTTTACTTTATCCGATTTGCGCGGTATAATAGATACAGAAAAAAGCAAATGAGGTCGTTATGAAAAAGGTTTTGGTTATTTCGGGCAGTCCCCGAAAGGGCGGCAACAGCGATTTACTGTGCGACGAATTCGTCCGCGGTGCGCGCGATGGCGGGAACGAGGTCGTAAAGGTCTCCCTTGCCGATAAAAAGGTCGGCTTCTGCCGCGCTTGCTACTTTTGCCGCGACCACGGCGGCGAGTGCGCCATCAAGGATGATATGGGCGAAATCTTAAACAAAATGCTTAAAGCCGACGTCATCGTCCTTGCAAGCCCCGTCTACTTCTATTCGATAGACGCGCAGATGAAAGCCCTCATCGACCGCACGGTGGCAAAGTGGCTCGATATAAAAAACAAGGAATTTTACTACATCATGACGTCCGCCGAGGACAGCAAGGACGTTATGGACTGCACTCTCGAATGTTTCCGCGGTCTTGCCGCCTGCCTCGAAGGTTCGCGTGAAATGGGCGTGATTTACGGCAAAGGCGTCTACGAAAAGGGCGAAATAAAGGGGGAACCGGCTATGCGCGAGGCGTATATGATGGGCGCGAATATTCACTAAAATTGGAAGCAAGCCGTGCTTTCAATTTTAGTGACTTTGAGGGCTGCTCGCCCTCTGCCTGCGATTTTTTTCAGAGCCTACAATTTAGCATCGCAGGCATTCACCTCGCTGAGGTGCAGGTATGCACAAATTGAGTGCGCTGGCGCAGGGAAACCCTGCTTGCGCCGTAATTAAGAAATTTCATAAATAATGGGAGGAACTCAATATGCAATATATAACATTATCGAACGGCGTGAAGATACCTCAGCTCGGCTACGGCGTGTATCAGGTGTCGCAGGAAGAGTGTGAAAGGTGCGTGCTCGACGCGCTCGAAGTCGGCTACCGTCACCTCGATACGGCGCAGAGCTACTTTAACGAGTCCGAGGTCGGTTCTGCAATCAAAAAGTCGGGCATATCCCGCGGCGAATTGTTCATAACCACCAAGGTCTGGGTGGAGCACTACGGTTACGACGAGTGCAGAAAATCGGTCGAGGAATCTCTCAAAAAACTGCAAACGGACTACATCGACCTCATGCTCCTGCACCAGCCCTTTTCGGACTACTACGGCGCGTGGCGTGCGCTCGAAGATCTGTACGACGAGGGCGTTTTGAAAGCCATCGGCGTTTCAAATTTCTATCCCGACCGCCTCGTGGATATTGCCTCGTTTTCGCGTATCCGCCCCATGGTAAATCAGGTTGAAACGCACCCTCACAATCAACAGACCGAAGCGAACGAATGGATGAAGAAATACGGCGTCGTCCATGAAGCGTGGGCGCCTTTCGGAGAGGGGCGGAACGGCTTGTTTTCCGATCCTTCCCTTAAAGCCATAGGCGACAAATACGGAAAGACGACCGCGCAGGTCATGCTCCGCTGGCATTTGCAGCGCGGGATAGTCGTCATTCCGAAATCCACTCACAAGGAGCGCATGGCGGAGAACTTCGACGTGTTCGACTTTACGCTCTCAAAAGACGATATGAAAGCGATCGCCTCCCTCGACAAGCGGCAAAGTTCGTTCTTCTCCCACCAAGACCCGAATATGGTCGAGTGGTTCGTGAAGATGGTCGAGGAGCGGAAAACTCAACATGTATCGGCAAAAGAGCAAAAAAATTGGTAAAAAATAAGGAGTTAAATTATGGAATACTTTGAATTGAACAACGGAATCAAAATGCCGATGGCGGGGATAGGCACGTATATGCTTTCGCCCGACGACGCGGAGAACGCCGTATATGAGGCGTTGAAGTGCGGTTACAGGCTGATAGACACCGCCAACGCCTACATGAACGAGCGGGCGGTGGGCAGAGGCATAAAAAAGAGCGGGGTAGACCGCAGGGATATTTTTCTTGTTACCAAAATATGGTGCACGGAGTACGAGGACGGCGACAGGGCGATAGATAAAACGCTTGCGCGGCTCGATACGGACTACATTGACCTGCTGTTTTTGCACCAGCCCGTGGGCAACTATATCGAGGGCTACAAGGCAATGGAACGGGCATACAGGGCGGGTAAAGTAAAGGCGTTGGGGCTTTCCAACTTCCCGCAGGACAGGTTCGAAAAAATCATCGATAACTGCGGGATATTGCCGCAGGTAGCGCAGGTCGAGGCGCACCCTTACTATCCGCAGAGCGAGCTTAAAGAAAGGCTTAAAAAGTACGGCATGGGGCTTATGGCGTGGTATCCGCTGGGGCACGGCGACAAGTCGCTTTTAAGGCAGGACGTGTTTGCGAGGCTCGCGCAAAAATATCAAAAGACCGTCGCGCAGATAATTTTGCGGTGGCACACGCAGGTGGGGAATATCGTAATTCCCGGTTCGAAAAATCCCGAACACATCAGGAGCAATGCGGACATTTTCGGCTTTGCCCTGACCGACGGCGAACTTAAAGAAATTGCCGCGCTGGACAAGGGCAAGCGTTATTACAACATGGCGATCGCCGACGAAGAAAAGGCGTTTATGGGCTGGAACGTCGATTTCGATAAGCAGAAGTAAATGGCGGTGAATTTAGTTGAACAGGCTGCAAATGCAGTTAAGGTTGAAAATTTATTTAAATGCGGCGGGCGGCTTCGGTTGAAGCCGCCCGCCGCAAGCGTTGCTTGCGGTATATATGCCGCCGTATCAATATTTTTCCAAAAATTCGCTGAGCGTCGGTTTGTTTTTCTTTAAGACGTGGCAGTAAAAATCTATCTTTGCGGCGTCGTCGAGAACGGGCAGAACGGTCGCGCCGTCGACGCTGCCGAACTGCCTGATGGAAAGCTCGGTCGAAAAGGAGAGAAGCGCGCTCTCGCGCTTTAACGCCTCGAAACTGTCCCTGTCGTCCTGCATGATAATGTGCGCTCCGGGCATTTCGCGGCGCACTATGTCCTCCCAGACGCCCGTCTTTGTGTAGAGGAGCAGCGAATATTTATCTATGTCCGAAAAGCGCACTCCGCCCGTCATGTTTGCAAGCGGGTGCAATTTCGGAATGTTGACGAGCAACGCCTCGCTTCCGACAAAAATCGAATATATATCGACATTTTGGCTCGCTCGGGTGGTGATTATCATCTGATACGCGCCCGATAAAAGCCCCTCGTAAAGCCGGCTTTCGCCCTTGATTTCGGAAACAAGCCGCTTTTCGGGATAGAGCGAAGTCAAAGTCGGCATTATCTCCCACAGCGGCGCGGGCGCGCACGCGCCCACCGATATGGTGCGGCGGCTTCGGTCGAATTGCCGTACCTGCTCTTTCAGATTTTCCATATCGCGCAACACGTTTTGGGCGAGGGTGAAGGCGAACTTGCCGTTCTCGTTCAGCTCCACTCTGTTCTTCCCGTGTGAAAAGAGCTCTACCCCAAGCTCCTGCTCCAACTTTTGCATTGAACGCGTAAGGGCGGGCTGGGATAAAAACAGCTCTTCCGCCGCCTTCGAAATAGTGCCGCACTCGACTATTTTAACAAACTGTTCAAGTTGATAAAACTCCATAGCTTCTCCTTCACAAAAATCTCGGGCGGTTGCGCGCCCTGCGATTTTCGTGATTTTTAGGGCTACTTCTCGCCAACGGTAAGGGCAACCGTTGGCTCGGTCACCGCTCGCGCCTTTCACTATGCGCTCGCTCATCTCGCTTCGGCACGCACAGCGCACAGTGCTGTGCTATGAAATGCCTCGCTCGACCTCTGCCCGCGATTTTAAGGGCGCACGAATTATATAATCGCGGGCATTCACCCCGCCGAGGCGGAAGCGTCCGCAAATTGGGTTGCGCTGCGCAAAAGCGTCGTTTTGCTTGCGCCGTTTATTATTCGAAAAAAAATAAACAACGCAAACACTGATTAAATCTTATCCTAAATATACCACGGGGAGCGGGGTTTGTCAACGGTATGCGTTTGATTTATAGCGCATTGCAAAATAAGCATTTTACAAATGTATATTTCGGAAGTAAAATATAATCGGTAAAGGGTCAACGTTATGAAAAGATATATTAAAATTTTAACGCTTATACTTGCGGTTTTTGCTTGTTTTTGCCTTGTGTTTGCGGCTTGCGCGAACGATCCCGACGCAGGCGGGGGCAATAGCGGCGGAGGCGGCAACAGCGGCAACAATAACGCCGACGCGAACGTCGGCGGAGAAAACGGCGGAGATGGCGGAAGCGGGAGCGAAGGGAGCGGTTCGGCAACTTCCGCGGACGGCGTGCTTATAGCCTGCTTTTCGGCTACGGGCAACACCCTGAAAATCGCCGGTTACATCGGGAATATTACGGGGGGAACGCTCTATGAAATAACGCCCGAACAGCCCTATACCCAAGCCGATTTGGACTACGGCTCGGACTGCCGTGCGAACAGGGAGCAAAACGACCGTTCGTCCCGCCCCGCGATAGACGGAGAGGTGGAGAACATGGAAAGTTATAAGACAATTTTTTTGGGCTATCCCATATGGTGGAGCCAAGCCCCCAAAATAATCTGTACCTTCCTCGAAGCCTACGACTTTGCGGGCAAGATCATAGTGCCGTTCTGCACCTCGGGAGGCAGCGGAATTACGGCAAGCGTTCCCGATATCAGGGCGCTTGCAAGCGGCGCGGAATGGAAAGAGGGCAGGCGGTTTTCTTCCTCCGCGACAAAGGGCGAAGTCGAAAGGTGGATAAACGGTCTGAACCTTTAACGCCGTAATTTAACGCCGCCCTTTAACGCCCTGTTGATCGTTTCGGTTTTCGAACGCAACGTCGTCGAAGGGGACGGATATGTCGAGGGCTTTCAAAAATTCGTTGTCGTATATCTTCATATAGTCAAGCGCGCGCAGATCGAAACCGTTCTGATAGCAGAGGGTCGCCTTGCCGTGTATGTTTACTCTCAGGCGGCTTGTGCCCTCTTCGGGGATAAAGGAAATGCGCCCGCGCAGATCTTCGGGTCCCCTCGGACCATAGGTTATTTTGACGTCGCCCTCGAAAAACGCGGCGACGAAGTTGGGATTTAAGTAGGAGTATAGCTTGCCTATCGCCTCTTTCGCCTCTTTGCTTATGGCGACCTGCGTAGTAGGCGAAACCGAATTATAGTCGTCGTGCATGGTCTCGCCGCGCCAATTAAGATAATCGCCCGCTATGTACACCTGATACTCCACGGGTTCTTTTACCGATTCGAACACGAGGTAGTCGCCGTCCATAAAGATCTTTGCGTAGATCATAGTCTTTCACGTCCTTTTTTTAATATACTTTTTATACTACGTATTTGACCGAAAGTCAAGCCGTTTGAAAGATCCCGCCCATACGGTTCGGCAACATTTTTTAAGGTAATTTTCCACGAACGGTTGACGGGGGCGTTCGGCGGTGTATAATCAAAGTGCATAGTCAAAGTGCAGTCAAACTCAAAAAAGGAGAATATATATGAACAAAAAAATTCTTGTAGCTTATTTTTCGGCGAGCGGAGTTACCAAAAGGGAAGCCGAACTGCTTGCAAAAGCCGCGGGCGCGGACATCTTTGAGATAGAACCGAAAACGCCCTACACGGCGGCAGACCTCGACTGGACGAACAGACAGAGCCGTTCCACTCTCGAGATGAACGATCCTTCGTCCCGACCCGAGATCAAAAACACGGTTGCGAATATGTCCGATTACGGCGTTGTATTTATCGGCTTCCCCGTGTGGTGGTACACCGCGCCGACCATAATCAAGACCTTCCTCGAAGCCCACGACTTTGCGGGAAAGGAGATCGTGCTGTTTGCGACGAGCGGCGGAAGCGGGCTGGGAAAGACCGAAAGCGCGTTGAAACCCTGCGCCCCTAACGCCGTGTGGAAGGGCGGAAAGCTCATAAACGGCGCAACGGAGAGCGCGCTCGAAAAGTGGGTGGAAAGCCTTGCACTGTAAGGCTTTGTAACACCGCTCGGGCGGTAAGGATCGTAAACAACGCTTGATTGTAAGGATCGCAAACACCGCCTTGCGCGGTAAGGTTCTTAAAAATAAAAGGAGTTTTGAATGAAAAAGATAACGCAGGACGCGGGCAGAAAGGCGTTGGGGGAGTTCGCCCCCGAATTTGCGCATTTTAACGACGACGTGCTGTTCGGCGAAAACTGGAACAACCCCGACATAGACCACAAGACGCGCTGTATAATAACGGTGGTCGCGCTGATGGCTTCGGGAATTACCGACAGCTCGTTGAAGTATCATCTTGAAAACGCCAAAAGAGCGGGCGTTACCAAAAAGGAGATCGCCGCAATAGTCACGCACGTTGCCTTTTACGCGGGTTGGCCCAAGGCGTGGGCGGTTTTCAACATGGCAAAGGACGTTTGGGCGGAATAAAACAGGAATAATAAGGGAGCAATGTTATGGAAAAATTAAATCTTGTAAAAGAGTGGGATAAAGTATTTCCCAAAAGCGAAAAAGTTGAACATGAAAAGGCGACCTTTCACAACCGTTACGGAATAACGCTCGCTTGCGACGTATATAAGCCGAAGGGAGCATGCGGAAAACTTCCCGCCGTTGCGGTTTCGGGACCGTTCGGAGCGGTCAAGGAACAGTCGTCGGGGCTGTATGCACAGGAAATGGCACAGCGCGGCTTCCTTGCGATCGCGTTCGATCCGTCTTTTACGGGGGAGAGCGGCGGGCTTCCCCGCTATGTTGCCTCTCCCGATATCAACACCGAGGACTTCTCGGCTGCGGTCGATTACCTCTCCTGCCGCGAGGACGTCGATCCCGATAAAATCGCCATCATCGGTATTTGCGGTTGGGGCGGAATGGCGATCAACGCCGCGGCTATGGACACAAGAATAAAAGCTACAGTGGCTTCCACCATGTACGATATGACGCGCGTCAACGCCAAAGGCTATTTCGATTCCGCCGACAGCGAAGAGGCGAGATTCGAAACAAAAAAAGCCCTCAACGCACAACGCACCGTGGATTACAAGAACGGCAATTACGAACTCGGCGGCGGGGTCGTCGATCCTCTCCCCGACGACGCGCCGTTCTTCGTCAAGGACTATTACGATTATTACAAGACAAAACGCGGCTATCACCCCCGCTCCCTCAACTCTAACGGCGGGTGGAACAAGACTTCCTCGCTTTCATTTATGAATATGCCGATATTGACGTACAGCAACGAAATTCGGAGCGCGGTTCTTCTCATTCACGGCGAAAAGGCGCACTCGTGTATTTCTCGAAAGATGCCTACGCCGCAATGACAAAGGGCGGCAAGTACGCGGGTAACAAGGAGCTTTTGATAATTCCGAACGCCGTGCACACAGACCTCTACGACAGGCTCGACATTATTCCGTTCGATAAAATAGAGTCGTTCTTCAAAACCAATCTCGGGGTTTGACTTAAAGTCGAAAATGTCGGGATACGAACCCGAAAAAATCGAGGTCATGCGGCGGAAGAACCAAAATTTTGCCTGTGCGAAAAGGGCAGAGTCGAGTGATCATCGGTTTGTATTAAAGGAGATTTATCATGAAAAATTGCACACAAGACGACAAGGTTTGCGCGGGTAGCGCGGAAGCGGCAACAGCCGAAGAATTAAAGAGCGAAGAAGCAAAGGCGGCGCACGGGCGGGAGATGATATTCCCCATAGGCGCGCCCAACGACGGCTTCAAGCAGTATTTCAGCGGGAGAAGCTACCTCGCGCCCATTTCCAAAGAGCAGGAGGGAATTTTCAACGTCACGTTCGAACCGGGCTGCCGCAACAATTGGCATATCCACCGCGCGGAAAAGGGCGGCGGACAGATTTTGATATGCGTTGCGGGGCGAGGCTATTACATGGAATGGGGCAAAAAGGCTATCGAAATGAAGCCGGGCGACTGCATAAATATCCCCGCGGGGGTAAAGCATTGGCACGGCGCGGCAAAGGACAGCTGGTTTTCGCACCTCGCGATAGAGGTCCCGGGCGAGAACTGCTCCAATCAATGGCTCGAACCCGTCTCCGACGAGGTGTATAACTCCCTTTCATAGGGTTTAAGTAAGCCCGCCCGCCCCGCTTTCAGTCGGGGCGGGCGGGCTTTTTTGCAATTCCGAACGCCTTTACGGCAGAAACCGGTTCAACAAAAAATAAAAAAAGCGTAAAAATAAGCGGCGCAACATAAAAAGCGGGCGGTGCGCCCCCAAATAAAAGCCCCGAAAAACTCAACATGTATTGGCAAAAGTCGGTAATAAAGACCAAAAACGCGCATAACGCTTTACAAAATTTAACTTTGGGTGTAAAATATAAGCACGGTAATGTAAAATAAAGCACGGTCAAAATTATTTGCCAAGGAGAAGTTATGGCTAAAAACACTCGGAACTCCGCCGCGGCGGGCGCGGACGGTATGTGCGCGGGCGGTTCGGCGGACGGTCGTCCGACGGCAAACCAAACCGCACAGACCTCAGCCCAAGCCGTCAACCAAACCGCCGTTCAGACCGACGCCGACAGGTCGGCTTCCAAAAAGCAGGCAAAGGGCAAAAAGGTCGCACAAGACGGCAAGATGACTATATACGAATACGAACAGCGTTACGTCAAGCGCGAGAACGCGCGCGGGGCTAAGGTCATAATCTGGCTCGCCTGCGCGGTCATAGGCGTATTCTTGTTCGTATGTCTGTTCTTCCTCGCTTTAAGAATATACGAAATAAACGAGTACGCGGGCTACGGCGTGGGCGCGGCGTGTGCGATCCTGTACATATTCGTGTTCATAGTACCCGTGGTAAAGATATTGCGCACGGGGTATTTCGTTACAAACGTAAACGCGCAGACGGCGGCGCGCGCCAAACGGCACAACAAAAAGCTCCGCCGCGAGATAGCCGACAAGTTCATCGACCTCACGGCAAAGGTCGAGGGAGCGGGGTGGTACGACTCCGAGGCGGTGGGAAGGCTTGCGATAGCCGTTAAGACCAACGACGAAGAGGGCATAAAGCGCGTGCTCACCGAGCTGTACTCTGGCTCTGTCAAAAAGACGGCAAAGGACATAATTTTCAAAAGCGCGATGAAATCGGCGATGTATTCCGCCATTTCGCAGACGGCAAAGATCGACGCCGCCCTCGTCGTGGTGGTGAATTTACAGCTCATAAAGGACATAGTGTTCCTTTACGGCTTCCGCCCGTCCGATCCCAAACTCGTCAAAATTTTCATACGCGTAATACAGAACTCTATGATAGCCTACGGCTTGGGCGGTATGCGCATAGGCAACTCGGTGGTCAAGACCATGGGCGACGCCGTTCGCGGCATACCCGTGCTCGGTTCGGCGATAGCGGCGATAGTCGACTCGTCGGTGCAGGGGCTGACCAACGGCACGCTGACGGCGATCATCGGCTACCAGACCATAAAATATCTCAACGACGAATATAAACTGCAAAACATTCTCGACGGCATCGAGGTCTCCGAGACGGCGGAAGAGCTTGAAGAGTGCTGCGAGGAGCTTGAAAAGGAGCTGAAAAACAAGAAGCTCGCCAAGGCGGGGTGAGTTGCGCGCGGCGGGCGGCAAAATGCCGCCCGCCGCGCTTTGCTACCGTTAAACTTCGTATATGCGTCGCAAGCGTTCCGCTTGACCAAGTGTCTTAACGGCGGGGAAGAGGGACGACTTAACGGCTGTTCAACGCGAAGCGGCAAGCCGCGGTGAAATTTTTGCCTTACGGCAAAAGTGAAATTTGCGCTATGCGCAAGTGAAATTTTTTGCTAACGCAAAAAGTGAAATTTTTTTGCCGTCGCAAAAAAGTTGTGGTGAAGAGCGTGCGGGCGCGGCTGTTGCACAGTCGCGCCCGCTATTTTAAATATGAACGGAGCACATTAAGGCACTGTCATTTCGAACGATATGACACGCGCCAAAGGCGCGGGATTGACCGAGAGTTCTCGCGCGGCGTAAGGAGCAACGCCGCGCTCGGGCACCGCTTGCGCCTTGCACTATGCGCAAGCTCATCTCGTGCGGCAAAACAGCGGGTGTCCGCTGTTTTGAGAAACCCCGCACTCGACCCCCCGTGGTCTGTGCTTGCACTTTGAAACGCGTACCCAAAAAAAACGGCTCGTTCATTGCCTCTTGCTTGCTCCCGCTACCCCCCTACCATCGCCCTCCCCCTCCGAAACGGAAGGGGAGGGAATAGGGAAAAGAACAGGGGGAGGGAACACAAGGGAGGGGGGTTTCTTAAATTATACTGCGGAACAGACCCGTTCGGCGCGCTTCGCTTGCTCAGGGTGACAGTTATAATTTAAAATACGGTCGGCGACTTTTAAGTCGCCGACCGTATTTTATCGAAATGTTGAAATACATCATTTATTTGCATTTATCAGTTTAAGCAACTCGTACACCTGATTTACGGCAAGCAGATCCATTTTATTGAGTTCGGCTATAATGTTTGCATACTCCACGGGAAAATTGAACCTGTCCTCGAAAAATTCGCCTAAGCTCATATTGAAATAATCGCAAAAATTAAAAAGCCCTTCGAGCGACGGCAAGGCGTTGCCGCTCTCGATCTGATTGATATATTCCGTGCTTTGCCCCAATTCAAGGCTGAGCTTTCTCGCCGAAATTTTGTGCGCGTTCCTTATCCTCGCATAACGTATCTGTACAAATTTTCTGTCCATAATCAATATTTTAATCTATGCAATACGCTTTTTTACATAAAACATTTATTTGACGCTTGACATACATATTCAAATTATGTATAATCAAATTATCAATTTTTATAATAAACGGAGGAGAAAATTTGTTTATGAAAAAGCGATTTGTAACGATTTTGCTTGCGATTGTGGCAACCCTCTGCCTTGTTTTCCCTTTTTCGGCATGCTATCCCGCCCCGAATAACGAAACGGGTAGCACCACCGAACAAGGCAGCACGGGCAATACAAACACGTCAGATAGTGGGAATACGGGAAATACGGGCAACACAAACACGCCCGATGGCGGAAGTACAGGCGGCACGGGCAATACGGGAAGTTCGACCGAAGAAACTCCCGGCAGTAGTTCGGGTGGCAATACGCATGGTGAACGGCTGACCGATGAAACGCAATGGAAACAAGCTTTTGCCGATATTATGGAAGCAAAAACGAGAGGTGGCAGTTTGACCATCAAAGACCGAATATCGACAGACGAGGGCGTTGTTCTTGTTGATGAAGAAGCAATAAAAGCGTTCGACATTAAAAACCACGTACTTTATCTTAAGAATACAGACACTGCGACGGGTAGTGACCAGATAATTGAGCAATACTATGAGTTGCAGGACAAAGAAGTAAATATGTATGGGCAATCAAACCAGACGACAGAGGGTTGGTATTCCAACAAAATGTCTTGCGAAACGGCGGAAATTGCGGCGGAACAATTTGAAATATTCGTCGGGGCTTATTATACAGATGCATCTCTCAATGGTTTACTAAAAGACGTATTAACGATAAATTATACTGACGAACCGAATGGCAAAGCAAAAGAACTTTCCGAAATGTTTTCGGCGTTTACCTATGACGAAATAACAGGTGAGTACGTAGCATCGTTGTATTTATGGATACCAAGTATTTATGGAGAAGACATAAATGTTGATATTGATCTTAAAATTACTTTTAATGGCGGAAAAATCGCCGCATATACAGCCGATGTGATTATTGACTTTATCAGTAGCGAAAACGAGAGAGTGGTATTTAACGAGCACAGACAAGTTGTATGTAATTACGGCGCAGACCTGACTTTGACAGTGCCGCAGGAAGCAAAAGACGCCGCAAGCGTTCCGACTGAGTAAGACACTTTATGCGCGCGGGCGTTGAAACGCCCGCGCGCATAAAGTACATTATTGTGCTCCGATATTATTTGGAACACACCCCCTCAGTCCGCGGAGCGGACAGCTTTCTCGAACGGCGTAAGGGAAAACGCCGTTCTCGGGCACCGTTCGCGCGTGCATTTGCGCGAACTCATCTCGTGCGGCAAAACAGCGGGTGTCCGC
>CANRDY010000026.1 GCA_947629515.1 uncultured Clostridia bacterium | reverse complement strand
ATTCTCTCACTTAATCGCCCGAAAGTTAGCGGCTTGTCCGCTAACTTTCGGGTCTCATAGCGTTCGAAATGACAGTGGCATAAGTCGCTCCGATAATATGCGCGCGGGCGTTCTTCCAACGACCGCGCGCGAACAGTGCCTTAATGCGCTCCGTTCTTATTTAAAATACACCCCCTCAGTCTGTTTCATAGACAGCTCCCCCTCACAAGTGAAGGGGAGCGAATATTTTTTCCCTTATTCCCTCCCCCTTGGTAAGGGGGAGGAATTGAAGGTGGGGGTTGCAAAAACGAAATGAGAAACTTCGGAGATGCGAGTTATGCAAGGAGCGTGCGTAAACGACGAAGGGAGCGTACACAGAAGTACGTGTCGCACCGAAGGCGTTAGCCTTACCAAGCAAAAGCGAAGCGCGACACTGCTTTATGTTGAACAGCCCACACGCCGTATTACTGTCACGTTGTTAAGACACTTGGTCAAGCGGAACGCTTGCGAAGCATATACGAAGTTTAACGGGAGCAAAGCGCGCGGGCGGTATAAGAACGCCCGCGCGCAAAAAAAAGCAAAAAAAATCGGCTGTTCGTTGACGCCGCTTCCTTGATTTCTTCCTCGATTTTTACCTTGATTTTTCTGCCTTGTTTCTACCTTATTTCTGCCTTGTTTTTAACTTATTTTTAATGTTCGCCGCTTATGTTCTCACCTGTTTTTTACACATACAGCACTTCTTTTTGCAGGCGTTTGGCGTAGTTTACGGTGTAAAATGTGCCGCCCGAATCCCTGCGCAAAAAGCATAAAACGACGTCGCTCCTGTCGACCATATACCTGTCACGGGCAAGCAAACAGCCGTTGACATAGTTGTCGTAAAGCACTACCTTTTCGGTACAGCTCTTCAGAATCTCGTTATATCTCTCCTTTTGGTCGTCGAAATAGCTCGCGCTCTGGCGGGGGAAAGGGATCGCCGCCACCAAAGAAAAGCGGTACTTTCCCGCAAAGTGCAAAAGCCCCTCGGCGGCGGCAAGATCGAAGCCCTCGGCCATTCCGCAGTAGAATTTATCCACCCCCGAATCGAGCAGGTGTTCCAGCTCGTACATAAGGTTGTCCTTAATAGTCCTGTCCCCGAGGCAGAAAAAATCAAAATCCCTGTGTCCCGTAAAGGCGCAAACCCTTCTTCCGTCCATTTCAACTCCTCTCAGAGCGGATATTTCCGCTCTTTGCCCTGCCCTCTCGGGTATTTTTCGGGCGTGTTTTCGACCTTTTTTACTATCGCAAGCGTGCGGCTGCCGCAGTTTGCAAGCTCGTATTTTTCAACTTTCTCAAGTTTTCCGCCGAGAACCGAAAAAGCCCTTCGGGCTTTTTTTATCTCTTCGGAACATTCCCCCTTATAGGCAAGCATTATCCCTCCCTTTTTTATGAGGGGCAGACAGTACTCCGCCAGAGTGTTGAGGGGCGCGACCGCCCTCGCGCAGACCACCGAAAATTTTTCCCTGCCCTCGCCCCGCGCAAAGTCCTCGGCTCTCGCGCAGACGACGCGCACGTCTTTAAGTTCCAGCCCGTTTATAACTTCATTGAGATATGCACATTTTTTTACCGAGCTTTCCACAAGGGTGAACTTCAGATCGTCGCGGACTATCCTCAAAGGTATCGACGGAAACCCCCCGCCCGAGCCGATTTCAACCACATCGCTCCCTTCGGGAAAGAATTTTTCGGGGGCGATACTGTCGATAAAGTGGCGGTATTTTATGCCCTCGCCGTCGGTTATCGCCGTCAGATTGAACATGGCGTTGAATTTCAGGAGCAGTTCTCTGAACTTTTCAAACTTCTCCCCGTGCGCTTCGAGCAGTTTTTCCGAAGCCGAAATATCCATGCCTCTATTATAGCAGAAGTTTTTGACATTTTCAACTTCGGGTTATAAACATTTGCACCGTTTTTTGTCAATATCTTAAATTATTTTTTGCGCGAACCTGAAATTTGCGACCCTTTCCCCGAATTTGTCTTAAAAATCAAGGGAATTTCAACGCACAACTTATTTCAAAAAAAGTCCGAACGGAGTTTTATAAGGTTTTTCGTTAAATTAATAAACAAAAAATTTTCAAAAAGCCGTAACTTGGAGAGTTCTTAAAATCAATAAAAAAGGCGGTCGATCGCTCTTTCCACACTTCCACAAACCTTCAACAGACATTTGCACTTAAAATTTACTTTTTTTGTCGATAGTTTACCCCCCTTTTTGTTGCTTTTTTCAGCCGTTTTTGTTATTATATTAATATATTTTGAAAGAGTCTGAAAAATATAAACATTTCCACACCCTCTATTAATACTTTATCTATAAAAAATTTTCCAATATATAAAAAATAAAAGGAAGAATGAAGAATGAAATGCGTTGTTGAAGGTATCGAATTATCCGAAGCGGCTTTGAAAACGGTAAAGGCTTGCGCTTCCAAGACGACCGTTCCCGTGCTCGAATGTATAAAACTTTCGGCTAAAAACGACGGGCTTACCCTCTCCGCGGCAGACGGGGAGATATCCATAATAAAGACCGTAAAAGCCGAAGTGTACGAAGAGGGCGAAGTGTGCGTGCCCGGCAGATACTTCTGCGATTTCATGAAAAAACTTGAGGGAGTACAGATAACCCTTTCGACCGACGGCGGAAGAATGGATATAACCTACGCCGACAGCCAGACGAGCATGCAGGTGCTCCCCGCCGACGAATTCCCCAAGATAGACACCGACATAAAGGAAAACAGCTTTTCGTTAAAGACGGCAGACCTCAAAAAATTCATATCGGCAACTTCCTTTTGCTGCGCTACCGACGATTCCCGCCCCATATTGAAGGGCTGTCAGTTCGTTATAAAAGACGGCGTTGTCGAAGTTACGGCTCTCGACGGGTTCCGCCTTGCGACCATAAAGGGCGAGGCGAAGAGCAGCGGGGATTTAGAGCTTGTGTGCCCCGCGAGAACGCTCAACGAAATAGAAAAGATGATGCCCGACGACGACGGCGACACGGAGATATTCATTCAGAGAGGAATGATCCTCGTATCCTCGGGGAACACTGTTCTGACTTCGAGGCTATACGGCGGGGATTTCATCAAAAAGGACAACATTATCCCCAAGTCGTTCATAACGACGGTAAAGGTAAACAAAGAGCTTATAAAGGCTTCTATAGAGCGCGCGGCTATTCTTGTAAGAAGCGACAAGAACAGCCTGATAATTTTCGATATTTCGGGGGACACGGTCGAAATTTCTTCGGCTTCGGAGATAGGCAGCGTGCAGGAACCCGTAAAGGCGGAAATTACGGGTAAGGACATAAAGATAGCCATGAACTCCAAGTTCATAATAGAGGCGGTAAACGCCCTCGAAGAAGAGCAGATAGAGCTTTCCTTCAACAACAACGTTCAGCCGTTCATATGTCAGAACGCGCAAAATAAAGACAAGTTATATCTTATTTTACCCGTAAGGACTTCGAATAACGCTTGACTTAAAGCAATTTTGTCCTTATAATTAACAGGTAACTTAAAAAAGAACAATCAGGAGATTTTTTATGAAGAGGACTTATCAGCCCAAAAAAAGACAGAGAAGCAAAGTACACGGTTTCAGAAAGAGAATGGCGACGACCGCAGGCAGAAAGACTTTAAAGAGAAGAAGAAATAAGGGCAGAAAGAAGCTGTCGGCATAAGTGGATTACCAAAGAGTAAAGAAGAACGCGCAGTTTCAGAGCATTTTCAAAAAGGGGAAGAGGGCATTTTCCCCCGCTTTAACGTTAGTCTGGACGCCCTCGGAAGAAATTTGCATGGGCGTAGCCGTTTCGAAAAAGCACGGCAAAGCCGTTAAGCGCAACCGCATAAAGCGGCTTTTGAGAGAGGCTTTCCAAAGGCACGTAAAGGACCTGAAGAGGAATGTGAGCGTTATACTCATTCCAAAACAGAGCGTTGATTATTCGCTTGCGGCGTTCGAAGAGAGTCTGCTCATTTGTTTTAAGGCAATAAAATGAAAAGGGCAAAAAACCATCCCGTTAGGGGAGCGTTCGAAAGAATGATAATTTTCTATCAGAAAAATCTTTCGTCGCACACCTGCCTTTACGAGCCTACGTGTTCGGAATACACTTTGCGGGCTATAAACAACACGGGCGTTATTTTGGGCATACTTGCGGGCGTATGGCGCATTTTAAGGTGCAATCCCTTTTCGAAGGGCGGTTACGACCGCGAGCCCGAGCGACCGTTCGCGTTAAAATGGGTGTTGTAAAAGTATGGATATACTTGCAATTTCGCAAAACTTCATAGAGGTAGCCGTAGAGGGGATCGCAACCATCGAGCTCCCGTGGATAGCTAACCTCATAAAATGGCTGTTCGACCTGTTCTCGGGCGTGCCCGGGGCGATAGGCTTGGGCGCGATTCTCTTCACGCTCGCCTTAAAGACGCTGGTTCTGCCCCTCGACATATATTCGAGGGTCAAGATGAAAAAGCAGTCGCTCGTCATGGAAAAAATGCGCCCCCAGATGGAGAAGCTGCAACAGCAGTACGCCAACGATTCCAACCTCTATCAGCAAAAGGTGCTCGAACTTCAAAAGGCGAACGGCTATAACCCCCTTTCGGCGTGTCTGCCCACGATAGTATCGCTCGTCATATTCATGGTGGTGTTCTCGGCGTTCACCCAATATTCCCAATATTCCAACCTTACGCAGTACAATAATTTAACTCAGGCGTATTCGCAGGCGGTGCGGGAGTATGTCGAGACCGAAAAAACGGGCGACGGCGACCAGTACTTTTTGACGGTCGCGCGCGAGGTGGGCGTTAACAACTACGAGAGCTGTATTCCAATAGGCGCGAACGAAAACGGAGTTTTTCTCGACGGTTCTGGCAATGAAATCAAAATTTACGGCTACTACGTAAATTACGATAAATTCCAAAATTATTATACGACCCTTCCGGACGTAGAAGCTCTGCCGCAGAACTGGAGCGAACTTTCCGAAGCCGAAAAGAACGCCACGGTAATTTCATACGTGCGTCTGGGCGCGCGGGCGGCGGCGGCGGATTATTACAGATCGACCCGTCCCGAGACGTCGTTCCTGTGGATAGGCAATCTGTGGTATCCCGACTCCATGTTCAACAAGGAAATACCCTCGTTTTCAGACTTTTCGGGTTCTATTTCGAGGGCGGCGGGCGCGGGAGTGCCCTCAACTTACGAGCAATCGTACAACGAAGTAACTTACGACCTTTCCAAGGAAAAGGACACCTGGAACGGATATTTCGTATTGATAATTCTGGCGATAGGACTAATGTTCTTACAGCAGTTTATCACCATGCGTTCGCAGAAAGCTGCAAGCGAGCTGAGCTCCGTCGACGGTTCGGCGGCGCGTACCAACAAGATAATGATGGTTTTGATGCCCATTATCTTCGGTATATTCTCGTTTTTATACAGTGCGGCGTTCTCGATATACATGATAGTAAACACGGTGTACAGTCTTGTCTCCACACTTATAATAAATAAAGCTGTATCCGTGCGCTTCGAAAAGAAAGCAGAAAGAGAAGTTCAGCTCCGCAAAGCGGGCCGCGCGGGAAGAAAGAGGTTAAAGTAAAATGGAAGAAGAAAACGTATTCACGGGCAAGACGGAGGAAGAGGCTATACAGGAAGGGCTGTTGACCCTCGGCATACTCCGCGAAGAGGCAGAGATCGAAGTCGTTGAAGAGGGCAAAAAGAAGCTGTTCGGTTCGTCGCGCTGGAAGGTGCGCGTTACCAAAAAGAGCGCGTCGGACGGAGAACGCGCCGTGCAGTTCATCGACGGGCTGTTGAAGATCCTCGGCATCGAGGGCGAGAGCGCGGTAATTTCCGAGGGCGATACCATAAAGATCGAAATTACCACAAAAGCCTCGGCAAGGGTAATAGGCAAGCGGGGCGACGTGCTCGACGCCATTCAGTGCATGGCGGGCGCGGTTGCCAACATGGGCAGGGAAGATTATAAAAAAGTCGTTGTAGACTGTGAAAATTACCGCAGTCAGCGCGAAGAAACGCTCACCGCCCTTGCCCAAAAACTTGCAAATAAGGCTTTGGAGACGGGCAGGAAAATTATTCTTGAACCCATGAACCCCTACGAGCGCAGGATAATACACGCCGCGCTTGCGGGCAACGAGCACGTTAAAACGGCGTCCGAGGGCAAAGAACCCGCAAGATATGTGGTTGTCATTCCCGAAAACGCCCGCCCCGGCGACAGGGGCATACGCTACGGCGAGAGGAGACGCCCCGACCGCGACGGCGAGAGGAGACGCCCCGACCGCGACGGCGAGAGGAGACGCTCCGACCGCGACGGCAGAGGCAGGGGTTTCCGCCGCGACAGAGATCGCGACAGAGACCATGACGGCAGAGGCGGCTTTGAAAACAGAGGCAGGGGCGACAGACGCTTCGACAAGCGCAGAAGCGCGCCTTCGGGCGGCGAAAAACGCGCCAAAAAGGAAATACGCTTCGGCACGTTCCTCGGCAACAGCGGCGCAAAAACCGAGGAGACCCCCGCTCCCGATCCCACCCCCACCGAAACCACCGAAGAATAATCGGGGAGAGGAAATTTTTGCCTTGCGGCAAAAGTTGTGATAAATAGTATGCGCGCGGGCGTTTGAGAACGCCCGCGCGCTTTTAAATAATAACTGTCACCCTGAGCAAGCGAAGCGCGCCGAATGGGTCTATTCCGCAGTATAGCGGAGTAATTATTACAGAACGGTAGGGGGTCGGTTTCAAAGAGCAAGCACAGACCACGTTGGGATTCTCTCACTTAATCGCCCGCGCATTAATGCGCGGGTCTCATAGCGTTCGAAATGACAGTGCCTTATGTTGCTCCGATGATATGCGCGCCGCCTTTGAGGAGGCGGCGCGCTCTTTCAAGACCTTGCATTTTTAATTACTCTGCAAAGGAGAATCGCCAGCACGGGCACGATTATCGCCTGCAAATACAGCCCGGGGAGCGAAGCCGCCGCAGAGGAAAGAAGCGTTCCGAACTCCCTGCCCGCTATGAGGTTATAGACAAAATACACCGTTCTGCCCGCTACTTGCGCCGCAAGCACGGCGGGAAATGCGAACAGCGCGTTCTTTATAATAAGCCCCGAAAACGCCCCCGCAACAAGACCGAAAACGCCCAACTCGAGTATCATATAGGGCAACCGCGACAGTGCGGGCATAGCTCCGCTTTCAAGAGGCAGGGTTATCGCGTAGCTCACGGCGGGGGAAGCAAGCCCCACCAAAAGCCCCCACTTCCAGCCCAGCACGCACCCCGCCAAGAGGGGCGGCAGGTACATGGGCATATACGCCGTGCCCGCCTGCGCGCCGCCCGCCGCGTGGGTTATCTGCGGAAGCGCGATTGCGAGAACTACGAACAACACGCTCATCAAGCCCTTTACCGTCAGGCGGAAAGAGAGAGCGCGATCCTTCAAAACTGCGTCCAACATAATTTTACTCCTCTATAAGTTAAGCTCATATCATACATTATATCACGCTTTTGCGGCGTATTCAACCCCTTTGAGGAAAAAATATCGGAGTATATTATGGCACTTTTTGCGCGCCGCCTTTGAGAAGGCGGCGCGCTTTCTTTTAAATAATAACTGTCACCCTGAGCAAGCGAAGCGCGTCGAACGGGTCTATTCCGCAGTATAGCGGGGTAATTATTTCAGAACAGTGGGGGGTTGGTTTCAAAGAGCAAGCACAGATCACGGGGTCGAGTGCGGGGCTTCTCAAAACAGCGGACACCCGCTGTTTTGCCGCACGAGATGAGTTCGCGCAAATGCACGCGCGAACGGTGCCCGAGCGCGGCGTTGCTCCTTACGCCGCGCGAGAAATTCTCTCGGTCAATCTGCCGTTTCCCGCAAGCGGGAACCCTCGGCAGAGCGTCGGGCTTTCGCCCTCGCGCGCCCGCTTGCGCGGGTCTCATATCCCTCGAAATGACAGTGACTTAATGTGCTCCGTTCTTATTAGAAAAACCCCTACCCTCCCCTCCCCCTTGAAAAAGGGGAGGGAATATGGGACGGAGAAATTACAAGGGGGAGGAATTAAAGGTGGGGGTTCACCGCTACGCCCGCCGCTTAATGTTGAACAGCCTATACGCTGTACTATCTCAACGCCGTTAAGATACTTGATTAAGCGGAACGCTTACGGAACGCTTGCGGCGGGCACTTGCAAAGTGCCCGCCGCTTCCCGTTGAACAGCCGTTATGCCGTACTACCTCAACGCCGTTAAGATACTTGATTAAGCGGAACGCTTGCGGAACGCTTACGGAACGCTTAAACTCTTGGGGGGCGAGAGGTTCAGGCGCGAGTAGAACACGGCGAAAAAGGCAAGGTGCGTGCCCGCGGTCAACAGCCACGAAAGCGCGTAGGAGATCATAAGCCACATCAAATTATGGAAGTAGGGGAAGGGGAACACGGCGAATATCCAGAGTATTCTGAACCCGCAAGCCCCGACGGTGGATATGACGGTGGGCAACATCGAATATCCGATCGAGCGCAGGGCGTAGGCAAAAGTATCCATAAATCCGCACATAAAGTAAAAGCCGAGCACAAGGAACATTCGCTGTTCGCCCCAACTTACGGCGTCGGGGTTATTCTGGACGTACAGTCCCAAAAGTGGTTTTCGCGCCAGCAGAATACAGCCGCTCATCACCGCCCACACGATCAAAATGAGCGCGAGCACATACAGGATCACCGTGCGTATATTGCGTTTTTTGCCCGCGCCGTAGTTAGCCGAACCGAAAGTTACGACGGCTTGCGCGCAGGAGTTCATGGCGGTATACACAAAGCCCTCGAGCGAGGACGCCGCGCCGTTGCCGTTGATGAGCGCTTCGCCGAGTTCCGCCCCGAGCACGTTTACGCTCGACTGAATGAGCACGTTCGAGAGCGAAAAGATAGAGCCCTGCAACCCCGCGGGCAGTCCCACGCGCAGCAGTTCGAGCGTTTCTTTTTTATATATTCTCAGCTTTTTGGGCGAAAAGGTGAAAAAGCCGTCCTTTTTTATTATGAGGTAAACGACCGCCATCGCCGCCGCAAGGAACTGCGAGATCGAGGTAGCGATCGCCACCCCGGGCACGTCGAGATCGCACACGGCTACGAAAAGCATGTTCAAAAGCACGTTCGCCACGCCCGAAACAGTCAAAAAGATAAAGGGCTTGCGGGTGTCGCCCACGGCGCGAAGGAGCGACGAGGCGAAGTTATATATCATCGTAAACGGCGTTCCGATAAAATATATAACGAGGTAGTCGGTGGAGAGCGAGATGAGGTTGGGGTGAGTGCCCATCCATTGCAGTATGTAGCGGGAGCAGAACACGCCGAACAGCCCCATCATAGTGCCCGAAATGGCGGCTATCGCCATGGAAGTGTACACGACGCGCTGACCCTTTTGGCGGTCGTTCGCGCCGTAACAACGCGACATTAAGACGTTTGCGCCCACGGCAAAACCCATGAACAGATTGACGATGAGGTTTACTACGGCGTTGGTCGAGGAGATCGCGCCTACGGAGTTTTCCGAGCCGAAAATTCCGCACACGATGAGGTCGCTCGCGGTATACAGCAGTTGGAGTAAGCCCGTGAGCATAAGCGGCGCGATAAATATGCAGAGGTTTTTGAACATCCCCCGTTTTTCGGTCATTACAAGGTTTTGGTTCATAATGTTTTAATGCGTTGTGCGGATAACGCCGCGCGAGAAATCTCGCTCAATCGCTTCACGCACGCAGTGCGTGAAGTCTCATATCGTTCTCGCCTATGGCGAGAGCGTCGCCCTATGGGCTCGCGCGAAATGACAGTGCCATAATGCACTCCGATATTTTTAATAATGCGGCGGGCACTTGCAAAGTGCCCGCCGCTTAATGTTGAACAGCCTATACGCCGTACTATCTCAATGTCGTTAAGACACTTGGTCAAGCGGAACGCTTACGGAACGCCGCCTTGCGTTGAACAGCCTATACGCCGTACTATCTCAATGTCGTTAAGATACTTGATTAAGCGGAACGCTTACGGCGACACGCCGCTCAAACGGAACGTTTGCAGTTTTCTTTCAGCGTTTCGAGGCAGGACCAGAGTTCTTCGGGGATACGCGTTACTATCGCAGTCTTGTAATAGTTCTCGATCTCCTCGGCTTCCTTTGCCCACTTCGCTTTGTCGACTTCGAGTATGGCTTTAAGGTCGTCGCGGGTGAATTTTCTGCCCTTTTCTATCTCGTAGTCCAGCTCCGAAAGGTCGATATCCTCAGCCTTGGGAACATAGCCTATTGCGGTCTCCACCGCGTCCGCGGTGCCGTCGCAACGCTTCAATATCCATTCGAGCACGCGCATGTTGTCGCCGAAGCCCGGCCACATGAAGTTGCCCTTTTCGTCCTGTCTGAACCAGTTGACGTTGAAGATCTTGGGCGGGTTTTTGACCTTCTTGCCCATCTCTATCCAATGCGCGAAGTAGTCGCCCATATGATAGCCCGCAAAGGGCTTCATCGCCATGGGGTCGTGCCTTAAAACGCCCGTCGCGCCCGTCGCCGCCGCGGTGGTCTCGGACGACATTGCCGAACCTATGAATACGCCGTGGTCCCAATCCCTCGACTGGTAAACGAGGGGAGTGGTAGACGCCCTTCTTCCGCCGAATATGATAGCCGAAAGGGGCACGCCCTTTTTGGAGTTGAACTCGGGCGAAACGCAGGGGCAGTTCTGCGCGGGAGCGGTAAAGCGGCTGTTGGGGTGAGCGGCGCAGGTCGACTTATCCTTTTTGTCGAACTTTGCGGGATCCCAGGGCTTGCCCGTCCAGTCGATGACGTGTTCGGGGAGTTCCTTTGTAAGCCCTTCCCACCACACGGTCATGTCGTCGCAGTTCAGGGCGACGTTTGTGAATATAGTGCCCTTTTTGGTAGATTCGAGGGCGTTTTTGTTGGAGTGCTCGTTAGTGCCGGGCGCAACGCCGAAGAAGCCGTTTTCGGGGTTGACCGCCCAGAGCCTGCCGTCCTCGCCCACGCGTATCCACGCGATATCGTCGCCCACGCACTCTACTTTATAGCCCTTTTTAAGGTAATGCTCGGGGGGAATGAGCATGGCAAGGTTGGTCTTTCCGCAAGCCGAAGGGAACGCCGCCGCCACGTATTTTTTGCTTCCGTCGGGGAAGGTTACTCCCAAAATGAGCATGTGTTCCGCCATCCAACCCTCGTTTTTGCCGAGGTAAGAGGCGATTCTCAAAGCAAAGCACTTCTTTCCCAAAAGCACGTTGCCGCCGTAGGCGGAGTTGACCGAAATTATGGTGTTGTCCTCGGGGAAGTGCATGATATACCGCTTGTCTGCGTCGATGTTGCAGCTTGCGTGGAAGCCCTTTATAAAGTCCCCGTCCTTGCCGAGGAAGTCGAGGCATTCCTTGCCCACGCGGGTCATTATGTTCATGTTGAGTACGACGTAAATGGAGTCGGTGACTTCGATGCCTATCTTGGCGAAGTCGCTCCCCACAACGCCCATGGAGTAGGGAATGACGTACATCGTCCTGCCCTTCATGGAATTGCGGGCGATCTCGCGGGTGAGTTCGTACGCCTGTTTGGGGTCCATCCAGTAGTTGATGGGACCTGCGTCCTCTTTCTTTTTGGTGCATATAAAGGTTCTGTCCTCTACTCGCGCCACGTCGTTCACCTTGGTGCGGTGAAGGTAGCAGTCGGGCAAAAGCTCTTCGTTGAGCCTGATAAGCTCTCCGCTCTGCACGGCTTCGGCTTTTAAGGCGGCTATCTGCTCCGCGCTCCCGTCTATCCAGACCACTTTGTCGGGACGGGCAAGAGCCTGACTTTCGGCAACGAAATCCAATACTTTTTTATTGTTGGTTAAAGCCATCGGTATTCTCCTTTTATTCGATTTATATCCGCATATCATTATATCAGTTTACGCAAAAAATTGCAATTAATTGAAAATATTGTGCGCTCGCCTTTTTTTGTGAAAATAAAGCTCAAAAAAATTGATAATTTTACATATTATTTCATAATTTTCCCCGACCCCGAAAAATATAATAGACCAAAAAGGCAAAGGAAGGCTTTTTATGGGCGGATATACCAAAAACGTCGCCTGTCTCAAGGGCGTTAAAGATGGCTTTTCGGCGGACGGCGGCGCGCTTTCGGGGCTTGTCAAAGCCGAAAAATACGGCTCGCTTTTAAGGGTGAACGTAAGCCTTATCAACTTTGCGCCCCTTTCGGGCGGCAGATACGTCGCCGTGATCTCCGACGGCGTGCACGCCGAGATAGTAGAGGATCGCGCCTTTGAAGCCGACTCGCCCGTCGACACCTCTTCGGGCTTTTCGGCGGCGGTCTTTTTCGTCAACGGCGGGGTAAACCTGTTGGCTTACGCCGCCTGCGGGAATGTTGACTGTTCCGCCGAAGAACTCGAAAGAACGCTGTTGCGGTCGGAGAGGATAAAGGGCGGAGAAGGCGCGGAAGGATCGCAAGGGGACGGCGTTCCCACCGTGACGGGAATTTTGGGGGGAAGCGGCTATGGACAAGACGGCGGAAATTACGGGGAGTCCGACGGGCAATACGACGGGGAGTACGGCGCGCGATATAACGACGGCGCGCTCGCCGCGGAAAACTACTATGACGGCTTCGAAGCTGATGAGGACGGTGGAGCTGTACGCGCGGGTGAGGAAGAAAAAACGGGGCGGCAGAAGCCTTGCCCGCATGAAGAGGATAGCCGCCCTCTCGCGGACAGCCCGCGGCAGGGGGGAGAATTCGCCCGCGAATATGACCGCGAAAGTGCCTGCGAGGGTGACCGGGAATATACCCGCGAAAGTGCACGCGCCCGCGCAAAAAGGCGCGCAGTCGGCAAAGACGGGCGCGATAAAGACGGCGGAAGCGGGCGCGGCGGCGGAAGTTGCGGAAGCGGCAAAGGCGGGGGGAACGGTCGGGGGAGCGACTGTGAAAACGGAGCGGCAGACGGGCTTGCGCGCGGGGAGTTCTACCAAAAAATGAGGGCGGAGATAGAGGGCATTTTGCGCTCGTATCCCGCCGACGAGGAGCTTTGCGCGCTCATTCCCGACTCGCGCTGGGTGAAAATTTCGTACGGCGATAATTTTTACGTGTTCGGGGTGATATGCGAGCAGGGCGCGCCCGCCTATATCTGCTACGGCGTGCCCGAAACCGACGATAAGGGCGGAGAGGGAGCGGAAGGATCGCAAAAAGACGACGACGGGCTTGTGTGCTTTCTCGAAGCGGGCGGACGGCGTTACCGCGTTATGTATCAGGACGCGCAGACGGGCGCGTCGATAAAGCTGACGGGCGCATAAAAATTCATTTCGGATTTGTGAAATTTGTTTCAGTCATTTGAAATTTATTTCAGTTCTTTGAAATTTATTTTTAACCCCCGAAGTTTATTTCAGTCCTCTGAACGGGCGAAAGACTATAAGGGCGTACAGCGTGAAGAGCGCGGCGACCCCGCCCGCGGACAGCGCGCAGCGGCAGACGGTGACGTTGTTGAAACACAGAAAGCCGAGGAGGTCGAAGCCCGTAAAGGCGTATACCGCCCCGCACACGCACAGCGCGATGAGTATCGACTCGCAGATAATACATGAAAGCCTCATACTTTGAGTATGGGGCTTTTGGGCGGAGAATATGCAGCGGCGGGGCGGGGCGGGCGATTTTTAATCGCCCGCCCCGCCGCTTTGCTACCGTCAAACTTCGTATATGCGTCGTTCTGCGGTGTCGCGCTTACGTTTTTGCTCAGTCATTTACGTCATTGTAAACTCCTTTCGCAAAATCCGCGCGCTCCTTGCATAACTCGCATCTACAAAGTTTCTCACTTCGTACAGCAACCTAACAATCACCCATTCCTCCCCTTCCATTTGGAGGGGGAGGGCGAGGGTAGGGGTAGCGGGAGCAAGCAAGAGGCAATGAACGAGCCGTTTTTTGGGTTCGCGTTTCAAAGTGCCCCGAGCAGACCACGTGGGGATTCTCTCGGTCAATCGCCCGCTAACGCGGGTCTCATATCCCTCGAAATGACAGTGCCATAATGTAATCCGATAATATGCGCGGCGGGGCGCGATTAAAAATCGCGCCCCGCCGCAAACATTTCACAACACAATATTATCGAGTACCAGCTTGTCGAAGTCGGGGGTCTCGGCAAAGTCGCGCGGCAAAAAACGCACCGTGTTGAATTTGGCATAGTTGAATATGTGCGTTTTTAATAGGATCGGCGTTGCGCAGTCCAGCCCCTCGCATATCTCCGAAAGGTAGTTGAAAAAGAGCGAATAGCTGAACTTTTCGTCCCTTTCGTAGGTGAGCTGTCTGACTATTTTTCCGTCTTTGATTATCTTCGCCCAGATCTTGAACATATCTTAATTATAAGATATTAACGCAAAAACGGCAAACGTTTTTTTAATATTCTTGACATTTTGGTTCAAAAAAGATAAAATGTATAAAAATACCAAAAAGGACGGCATAATTATGCAAAACGTTGACAGGCAGATACTTTTGCTCTTGCGCGAGGACGCCCGTCTTTCGCCTTTACAGCTCGCCTCTTCACTCGGCATCGACGAGGCGACCGCCGCCGCACGCGTCCGCGCGCTCGAAGAGAGCGGCGCGATAGTCAAGTACACGGCGGTAATATGCGACGAGGAGACCGAAGAAAACGAGGTCGAAGCCCTTATCGAGGTAAAGGTCACCCCCAGCCGCGGCGAGGGTTTCGACGCCATCGCCCGCGAGATAGCCGCTCACGAAGAGGTCAAAAACCTCTACCTCATGAGCGGGGGTTACGACCTCGCGGTCATCGTGCACGGGGCTTCGCTCAAAGAGATCTCGCGCTTCATCTCCGAAAAGATCTCCACCTACGATTCGGTCCTCTCCACCGCGACCCACTTCATACTCAAAAAGTACAAGATAGAGGGCGCGCAGACCTCGGCGAAAAACGCTTCGGAACGCCTTTCGGTACAGGCGTAGAACCTTAAAAAATACAAAAAAGTTCAATATATATGCGAAATTTTGTTAGCAGGCGCGCGGAAGAGTTACAGCCGAGCGGGATAAGAAAGTTCTTCGATATTGTCCAGAAGACCGAGGGGGCGATCTCCCTCGGCGTGGGCGAACCCGACTTCGTTACCCCGTGGAACGTGCGCGAACAGGCGATAAGATACATAAGACTCGGACACACCCAATACACGGGCAACAGAGGGCTTGACGAACTGCGCGAGTACGTCTCGCGCTACCTTTTCGAGCGATTCGGGGTGGAATTTCCCGCCGCCCGCACGATAATCACCGTTGGGGCGAGCGAGGCTATCGACCTTGCTTTAAGGGCGGTGTGCGATACGGGCGACGAGATACTCGTGCCCGAGCCGTCGTACGTCTCGTATTCCCCGTGCGTGAGCCTTGCGGGGGCTGTTCCCGTGCCCGTGGAGTGCGGCAAAAGCGACGGCTTCGCCCTCACACCCGAGCTGTTGGAGAGGGCTATAACCCCCAAGAGCAAGGCGTTGATACTGCCTTACCCCAACAACCCCACGGGGGCGATTATGACTAAGGAACAGCTCGCCGCCATAATTCCCGTTATATTAAAGCACGATCTTTTAGTGATTTCCGACGAAATTTACGCCGAACTCACCTACAACCAAAGGCACGTTTCGATAGCTTCGTTCAAGGATATGTGCGGGCGTGTTGTGTATATAGGCGGTTTTTCAAAGGCGTTTGCCATGACGGGCTGGCGCGTGGGGTTCGTGTGCGCGCCCGAAGATATCGACGAGGCGATGTTCAAAATTCACCAGTACACCGTGCTGTGCGCCCCCAACATGAGCCAGCGCGCCGCGCTCGCTTCCTTAAAAGAGGGCTTTTCGGACGGCTTCGCCTCGGTCGAAGAGATGAAAGAGCAGTATTTAAGGCGGGGTGCGTTCCTTGCGGGCGCGCTCAACGCCGAGGGGCTTAAATGCTTTCCCCCGCAGGGCGCGTTCTATCTGTTTGCCGACGTGTCGGCTTCGGGGCTTGACGGCTTCGAATTTGCCGAAAGACTGCTCGCCGCCCAAAAGACGGCGGTAGTGCCGGGCGGGGTGTTCGGCAAGGCGGGCAAGAACTATATCCGTTGCAGTTACGCTTGCTCAATGCAAAATTTGAATGAGGCTTCTGCACGTATCGCCGCATTTTTGAAAAGTTTGAAATAATTATTTTCAATATTGCGAACCGAGGGCGGAACCCCGTTTATGTAAGTTTTCGTGAACCGTAAAAAGAGCGATCCTTTCACGCCCGAAGGTCGGACATTAAAATAAAGTTGCTTATCGGGCTTACTTTCGGTTGACAAAGCTCGCGGGCGACTATATAATAGAAAAAGCGATAAAAGCGTGATCCTGCGGGCGAAAGGGCTTAAAGCGGGATCACATTTTGTTTATTTCATTTGAAACAGGGAGGCAAGAAAAAATGTCGGAACTTATAGTTATGACAAAGAAGAACTATGAGGATCTGAAAAAGGAACTCGAATATCTCGTAAAGGTCAAAAGACCCGAGATAATAGAGAGGATAGCCGAGGCGAGGAGTCACGGCGACCTTTCGGAGAACGCGGAGTACGACGCGGCGAGGGAGGAACAGCGTTCCAACGAGGGCAAGATCGCCGAAATAGAGTACAAGATAAAGAACGCCGACGTGCGCGAGGAGGTCGCCGACAACAGCTACGTGCACCTCGGGAGCGTCGTCACCGTTTACGACGAAGATCTGGGTGAGGAAGCGGTCTACACCATAACTTCGGTTACCGAAGTCGACGTCATGAACGGCAAGATCTCGGTGGAATCGCCCGTGGGAGCGGCTTTGCTCAGAAAAAAGGCGGGCGACAGGGCGGAAGTAAAATGCCCCGACGGCACATCGTACACCCTCGTCATAAGATCGATAAAGTAATTTTGACCTACGGAGAAAATTATGCAGGAAAATGATATGCCTCTCTCCGAAGAGGAAGAAAAGGAACGGCTTGCCGAGCAGGCGCAGATCCGCCGCGACAAGCTCGCCGCGCTTTCCGCCGAGGGCAAGAATCCCTTTGTAAAGGTGAAGTTCCCCGTCGCTCACTCGTCCCTTGCCGTAAAGAGCAATTTCGAAGAGCTCGAGGGCAAGGAAGTTTTGGTTGCGGGCAGGCTCATGTCAAAGCGCGTCATGGGCAAGGCTTCCTTTTCGCACATACAGGACAGGGAGGGGCTTTTGCAGATATACGTCCGCCGCGACGACGTGGGCGACGATTGTTACGCCTCTTTCAAAAAGGATTTCGACTTAGGCGATATAGTCGGCGTTACGGGCTATGTGTTCAAGACGCAGACGGGCGAAATTTCGGTACACTGCACAAAGATAGAAATGCTCACCAAGTGCCTTTTGCCCTTGCCCGAAAAACAGCACGGGCTTACCAACCCCGATATAAGATACCGCAGGCGCGAGCTTGACCTCATTGTCAACCCCGAGGTGAAGAGCGCGTTCGTAAAGCGGTCGCAGATATTAAGGGAAATACGCGCCTTTCTGGACGGACGCGGCTATCTCGAAGTGGACACGCCCGTACTTACGCCCATCGAAATCGGCGCGGCGGCGCGCCCCTTCAAGACAAGGCACAACGCCCTCGACATGGATATGTATCTGAGGATCGAGACCGAGCTGTACTTGAAACGCCTTATAGTGGGCGGGCTTGAAAGGGTTTACGAAGTGGGCAGAATTTTCCGCAACGAGGGAATGGACGCCTTTCACAACCCCGAGTTCACCACGGTAGAGGTGTACGAGGCGTACAGCGACTACTTCGACATGATGGAGCTTGTCGAAGCCCTGTATAAGCAGGTCGCCCTCAACGTGTGCGGGAGCACAAAGATAACCTATCAGGGGGTCGAAATAGAGCTTGGCGGCAAGTGGGAGAGAATGACCATGAAAGAAGCCGTAAAGAAGTTCGGCGGGGCGGACTACGCAAGCTGGGCTGATGACGCGGCGGCGCGCGCCGAGGCAAAGCGGCTGGGGGTCGCCGTCGAGGATACGGCAACCCGCGGGCACGTTTTGATCGCCCTCTTCGAGGCGTTCTGCGAAGAAAAGCTCATACAGCCCACGTTCATCTACGACTATCCCGTCGAAAATTCCCCCCTTGCAAAGAGAAAAGAGGACGAACCCCTCTTTACGCAGAGGTTCGAATACTTCATATGCGCGCACGAGTTCGGCAACGCCTTTTCGGAACTCAACGATCCCATCGACCAGAAGCAACGCTTCATAAAGCAGGTTGAGGAGAAGCGGAGGCAGGAGCCGGGCTGTAACGCGCAGGTGGACGAGGACTTTGTTACCGCCCTCGAATACGGTTTGCCCCCCACGGGCGGGCTGGGCTTCGGCGTGGACAGGCTTGTAATGCTCCTCACCGACAGCCCGTCGGTAAGGGACGTGTTGCTCTTCCCCACCATGAAGCCCAAAAAATAAGGGGAGAATATGTACGAATATCTCATTTACGATCAGCTCATAAAGTTCGAAAAGGCTGAAAAGGCGTATCACATGCCCGGGCACAAGGCGCGGGGGGACTTTGCAAAGAAATTCCCCGTCGCCAATATCGACGTCACCGAACTTCCCTATTCGGACAACCTCATGTGCCCCACGGGCGTCATCGCAAAGGCGCAGGAAGAGATCGCCGCCATACTCGGCGCGCAGAAGTCGTACATTCTGACCGACGGCTCTTCCTCGGGCATAATGGCGATGCTGTACGCCGCTTCCAAAAGGGGGAACAAGATTATAGTCCCCCGCAACTCACACCTGAGCGTGTGGAACGCGTGCGCCGTTCTGGGACTTGAACCCGTCATAATTCAGGGCAAGACCGAGCGGGGAGTTATATGCCCGCCCGACCCCGACGACATAGAACAGCTTGTAGTCAACGACGTAAACATTGCGGGTATGATAGCCGTAAGCCCCGATTACTACGGCAATATAAGCTCTCTTTCGACATATTCCGACATAATGAAGAGGAACAAAAGGATACTTTTGGTAGACGGCGCGCACGGCGCGCACCTTGCGTTCTCGCCCGATAAGGCGGGCTACGCGGGCGTTTACGCCGACGCGTGGGTCGACGGGGCGCACAAGACCCTGCCCACGTTAACGCAGGGGGCTGTTTTGAATTTGGGGGAAATATCGCTCGCCTCCGACATAGAGGACGGGCTCAATATCTTCCGCACCACCTCGCCGAGCTATCCCGTGATGGCTTCGGTGGAGTACGGCGTAAAGAGCGTCGCAAACAATTCGGGCGAACTCAAAAAGGCGTGCGAAGCGGCAAAGGCGTTGCGTGACGACCCGCGCATCAACTGCTATCCCTCCGACGATTGGGCGAAGATAGCCGTCGACTGCGAGCCCTACGGCATATCCGCCGACCTCGCCGCCGAAGCCCTCGAAAAGAAGGACGTATACTGCGAACTGTCCGACGGACGTTATTTGCTCTTTTACCTCTCCGCGGTCACCACGGTGAGCGATATAAAGAGGTTGAAAACCCAGCTACTTTCGGTTCTTTTCAGCAAAAAGTTAAAGGGCACTTACCGTCCCAAACCGCCCGTGGCGGCGGCTTCGCGCACCTATTCTTTCCAATACGCCTTAAAGCGGGCTTTCGAGTGGATAAACCTCGAGAGCGCGGCGGGCAGAATGTGCGCGCGCAACGCGGGGATAACGCCCCCCTGCATACCCGTTGTCGCGGCGGGAGAGATAATAACCGAGGCGGCTATCCGCTCGCTCAAAAGTTCCAAAACTTTCGGAATAGTCAATGGCAAAATAGCCGTGGTGAAAAAATGAGGGGCAGGTTCGTCACCTTCGAGGGCTGCGAAGGCTCGGGCAAGAGCACCCAGCTTAGGCTTTTAGGGGAATATCTTACAAAAACGGGCGCAGACTTTATTATGACGCGCGAACCGGGCGGCAGTGCGATCGCCGAGGACATACGCAGGATAATTCTGAACGGCGACTACAAGGAGATGTGCGACGAGTGCGAGGCTCTCCTATACGCCGCCGCAAGGATACAGCACTTGAAAGAGGTGGTCGAACCCGCGCTTTCGGCGGGAAAGCTCGTCATATGCGACAGGTTCGTCGACTCGTCCTTTGCCTATCAGGGCGAGGGCAGAGGGCTGGGGTTTAAGTTCATAGCCGACGTAAACAGGTTCGCCCTCGAAAATTTCCCCCCCGATATAACGGTTTTTTTGGACATTTCGCCCGCGGCGGCGTTCGAAAGAAAGCACGGCGCAGACGAGCACGACAGAATGGAACAGGCGGGGGCGGACTTCCACGAAAGGGTTTATAAGGGCTATAAAAAGCTCATACCGCTCTATCCGCGCATACGCGCGGTCGACTGCGGCGGGACGAAGTTCGAGACCAATGCAAAGATAATTTCTCTCCTCAAAGGCGAGGGGATAATAGGATAGTTGGCTGTGGAAAGGCTGTTTAAGAGCACAACGGCATATTCGGTTTTCGTCTCCGACGTCGCGGGCGGCAGGCTTTCGCATACCTACCTTGTGCGCTTCGACGACGGATATAACCTTAAATATGTTCTCGCCCTTCTGGCGTTCGCCTTTTTCGGGGCGGACTTAACGCTTGAAAGGCGAATGAAGTCGGGGAGCTTTCCCGACGTGAAGTTCTACCCCGAAGAGGGGGGCAAATACACCGCCGACGGCATTGCCGAAATTATCGCCGACAGCGCGTTAAAACCCCTCGAGGGGAGCAGAAAACTCTATATACTCTGCGATTTTCAGCTTGCAACGCCCCTCATTCAGAACAAACTTCTCAAAATTCTCGAAGAGCCGCCCGAGGGCGTGCACTTCATTTTGGGAACGACGTCGCTCGCGCCCGTGCTCCCGACCGTGCTGTCGCGCTCGAAGGTGCTCGACGTGCCGCCCTTTACGGAAGAGGAGATCTATAAAGAGCTCGAAAGGGCACAGCCCGACGCCCGCAACAAGGAAGCGGCGCGCTTTTCGAACGGCATATTCGGCAAGGCGCAGAGCATGCTCTCGGGCGATTGGTTCAAAGAGGTAAAGGAGGGCGCGGAAGCCGTGTTCTTTGCCTCGGGCGCGGACGAGTTCGCCGCCGTCAGCGCAAAGTACGGCGATACAAGGCACAAAAAAGAACTGCTCTCATACTTGCAGAGCATATACTTTACAGCCCTTACCGAAGGCGGAAAATACGGGAATATATATCAAAAACCCACCCTTATATACGCCCTCGGCGAGCTTGAAAAGGCGTTCGCCGATTTAAGGTTCAACGCATACTTTGCGGGGCTGTTGTACGACTTTATGTTAAAGGTCGCTATGGAGAATAAAAAATGGCAAAAATTACGGGAGTAACTTTTAAGGAGGGCGGCAAGCTGTATTACTTCGCCCCCGGAAAGGAGAGATACGCGCAGGGAATGGGGGTCATCGTCGAGACCGCCCGCGGCATCGAGTACGCCACGGTGGCAATACCCTTTGCCGAAGTGGACGATTCGAAGATAGTTTCGCCCTTAAAGCCCATACTGCGCATAGCAAACCAGCGCGATAAAGAGACCCACAGGCGCAACCTCGAAAAAAAGGGCGACGCCATGAAGACGGTCTCGGAAAAGATAAAAAAATACGGGCTGGACATGAAACTTATCGACTGCGAGTTCACCTTCGACGGCGCAAAGGCGGTCTTTTACTATTCCGCCCCGCAGAGGGTCGACTTCCGCGAGCTGGTCAAAGACCTCTCGCAGGTGTTCCGCATGCGGATAGAGTTAAGGCAGATAGGTATCCGCGACGAGATAAAGCGGATAGGCGGACTTTCGCCCTGCGGCAGGGAGTGCTGTTGCGCAAGCTGTATGCCCGATTTTAAGAAAGTTTCCATTAAAATGGCTAAAAGTCAGGGGCTTTCGCTCAACCCCGGCAAGATCTCGGGGCTGTGCGGACGGCTCATGTGCTGCCTTGCGTACGAGAACGAGTACTACGCCGACGCCTACAAAAAGATGCCCAAAATAGGTTCGGAAGTAATTACCCCCGACGAAGGCAAGGGCACGGTCATCAACGTAAATATGCTCAAAATGGAAGTACGGGTGAGGATCGACGACAAGGAAAAGGATATTTTTACCTATCACGACTATCCCGTGAGCGAGCTTAAATTCGGCAAAGGCGGGCGCGCGGAAGAGCCCGACGACGTCGCCGACGATAGTCTTAAAGAAATTTTGGACTGAAAGGTATAAAAAATTTGGTCTTTCCTCTTTACAGTTGCAAAAATGTGTGATATAATACGACTACTAACGTAATAAATTGGAGGAAAAGTTATGGCACACGTAATAAGCGACGAATGTGTAAAGTGCGGAGCTTGTGCGGCTACCTGCCCCGTCGAAGCTATTTCGGAAGGCGCAGACAAGTACGTCGTAGATCCCGATACCTGCATTGACTGCGGAGCGTGCGAGGACGGTTGCCCTACGGGCGCGATCAAACCCGCCGAATAATTTTAAAAAAGTGGAAAGCGGGGCGAGCGGCGTAGCTCGCCCCGCTTTTATCTGCCGTAAACTTCGTATATGCTTCGCAAGCGTTCCGCTTGACCAAGTGTCTTAACAGCGGCGAGGTAGCCGAGCGTTTGAGCTGTTCAACATAAAGCGGTGTCGCGCTTGCGCGCTCCTTGCATAACTCGCATCTACAAAGTTTCTCACTTCGTAATTGCAAGGACGACCGAGCCTTTCTCACTTCGTACAACTATTGCCCAGCTTGCTTTTTGAAACGCGAACCCTATTCTAAAATAATAACCGCCGAACATTTGCCTATGCTCAAACCAAACGAAGTACTCGAACCCTTTTTCGGGGATAAAAAAATAATACAGAACGAGCGGCTGTACCGCTTCACTTCCGACAGCATTTTGCTGTCGCGGTTCGCGCGCGCAAAAGTCGGCGACAAGGTAGCCGATTTCTGTGCGGGTTGCGGGGTGGTCGGCTTCCACTTTTTATGCCTTAACCCCAACATATCCTCGCTCGATTTATTCGAAATGCAGCCCGAACTTTCGGACATGGCAAGCCGTTCGGCTCAGCTCAACGGGTTCAGCGCAAACGTCCGCACCATGCGCGTGCAGGATATCCCCGCGGAGTTCAACGGCGCGTTCTCGCTTGTGCTCTGCAACCCCCCGTACGAGCGTTCGGGCTTCGAAAACGAGACCTTCGAAAAGGCGGTCTGCCGCAAGGAAATAACCATAACCCTTGCCGAGATCGTGCGCGTTGCCGCCCAAAAACTCAAATTCAAGGGCAGGCTGTGCATACTCAACCGTGCCGACCGCACGGCGGAACTTTTGTCCGAACTTTCAAAAAACGGGCTCGAACCCAAACGCCTGCAATTCGTCTGCGGCACGGTCGCGGCGCGCCCCTACCTTGTGATGGTCGAGGGCGTAAAGGGCGGCAAGGCGGGCGTGGAAGTGCTCCCATTTCTGATAAACTCCGCTCCCTCGGGCAGTTCCCTTTAATGATTTTTTTGCGAACCCCGGCCCCCGCTTTTACCCCGCCCGTCCCTCACCCGCCGACCCCGCTTTTTACAAAAAAGTTCAATATATATTGCAAAATCGTGCGATCCTTCCCCAAAAGCGTTCGGGTTCGGCTCGGATAAAATAAACGCTTGAACCGCCGTTCAAGCCCCGTTTATAGTTCGGTTCAAACGTTGGGGTTTAACATTCGGCTCGGGCGTTCGGTTCAAAAGGGTCAAAAGGTTCAAAAAAATAAAAAAGGCAGACATATGATTTATTTTGTGGCAACGCCCATAGGCAACCTCGGCGACATAACCCTGCGCGCTCTCGAAGTTCTGCGCTCGGTCGACGAGGTGTTCTGCGAGGACACCCGCCATACAATTGTGCTCCTCAACAAATACGACATAAAAAAGCCGCTTACCTCGTGCCATAAGTTCAACGAGCGCGCGGCGGCGGAAAAAATCGCCGCTCTGCACGGGCAGGGCAAGAGCGTCGCCGTCGTGTCCGACGCGGGCATGCCCGTCATTTCCGACCCCGGCGGCGGGGTGTGCGCATACCTCAAAGAGCAGGGCATACCCTACACCGTCATACCGGGGGCAAACGCGGGGCTTTGCGCGCTGGTGCTTTCGGCATTGCCCGCCGAAAGGTTCGCGTTTTTGGGGTTCCTGCCCGAAAAAAAGTCTAAGCGGGAGGACATTCTCAGACAGTTTGCGCAGAGCACGCTCACCCTCGTTTTGCACTGCGCCCCGCAGGATCTCGACAAGACGATAGCGGAGCTTTACGCTATCCTCGGCAACAGGCAGGCGTGCGCCGTCCGCGAGATAACGAAGATCCACGAAGAGGCTGTATCCTTTGAACTTTCGGGCGGGCTTGAATGTGCGAAGAGGGGAGAGTTCGTGCTGATAATAAAGGGCGCGGAGGCTATCGAAAACGCGCTCAACCGACTGACCGAAAGGGAGCATATACTCCACTATATGCGGCAGGGAATGACCAAAAAAGAGGCGGTGAAGAGAGCCGCCAAAGACAGGGGAATTTCGGGTTCGGATATGTACCCGTTTTCAATAGACATAAAGGAGCATAGAGATGACTGACGAACAACTTATAGAACGGCTGTCCTCGGCGCGCGGAGCGAGCGGGTTCGAGGACGAGGTTATTGCCATAGCCCGCGAATACTGCAAAGATTTTGCCGCGTTCAAAGAGGACAGCATGCGCAATTTATACATATATCCCGCCAATTTCGGGGGGAAAAAGCCCCTCGTCATGCTCGACGCGCACTCCGACGAAGTGGGGTTCATGGTTCAGGCGATAAAGCCCGACGGAACGTTGCGCTTTGTGCCGATAGGCGGCTGGAACGAAAAGGCTTTGCCCTCTTCAAAGGTTCAGATAAGAACTTCGAACGGCTATATATGCGGGGTAATTTCGGCTATGCCGCCCCACTTTATGACCGCCGAACAGCGCAACGCGCCAATAAGTTACGAGAGCCTGACCATCGACGTGGGCGCGTCGTCGGCGGAAGAAGCCCGACAAATGGGCGTTGACGTGGGCGCGCCCGTCGTGCCCCTTTCGCCCTTTGCGTTCGATAAGGAGCACGGGCTTTTGCACGGCAAGGCGTTCGACGACAGGCTCGGCGTTGCGGCAATGCTCTTAGCCTTAAAAAAACTTGCGGCGGAAGAGCTGGCGGTCGACGTCGTGGGCGTGCTTTCCTCGCAGGAAGAGGTGGGCGAACGCGGCATTTGCGCCGTTATGGGAAACATAAGACCCGCCGCAGCGATCTGCTTCGAGGGCTGTCCCGCGGACGATACCTTCACCCCGGGCTATATGGTGCAGGACAAACTGCGGGGCGGCGTTATGATAAGGCATATGGACAGAACGGTAATTTGCACGCCGGGGTTTGTTGAGTTCGCGCGCAAAGTCGCTCAAAGCGAGGGCATAAAAACGCAGTTTGCCGTGCGCTCGGGCGGGGGCAACAACGGGGCGTACATAATCTCGGCGAACGGCGGCACGCCCGTGATAGTTGCGGGCGTACCCGTAAGATACATACACACGTTCAATTGCATAGCGGCGATAGAGGACGTCTATTCGAACGTCGATTTGGGGGTGGCTATTTGCCGTGCGCTGTCGGGCGAAGCGATAATGGGCTTTAGCTCCCGTTAAACTTCGTACATGCTTCGTTCTGCTGTGTCGCGCTTGCGTTTTTGCTCAGTAAGGCTACGCCTTCGGTACGACACTTACGTCATTGTAAGCTCCCTCGCAAACTGCTCGCGCTCCTCGTTCTGCTCGCATCTCCGAAGTTTCTCACTTCGTTATTGCAACCCCCACCTTCAATTCCTCCCCCTTACCAAGGGGGAGGGAATAAGGGAAAAAATATTCGCTCCCCTTCACTTGTGAGGGGGAGCTGTCCGCGAAGCGGACTGAGGGGGTGCGTTCTAATAATAACTGTCACCCTGAGCAAGCGAAGCGCGTCGAACGGGTCTATTCCGCAGTAT
>CANRDY010000025.1 GCA_947629515.1 uncultured Clostridia bacterium | reverse complement strand
GTACGAACCCTATCTTCTGCAACTCGGCTTCATCGCCCGCACCCCCCGCGGCAGAATGATCTTAAAGGGCGGCTACGAGCACCTCGGCTACAAAATGACCCAACGCCAGCGCGAGCAGGTCTCCATGTTCGACAAGGACGACGGCGACGGCGATTGACTTATTTTAAGAACCTTTTTATAATTGACGTCTGAACCGATTTGCGGGTAACGCCGTTTGAACCGGTTTGCAAAGGTAACGTTCCCCCGAACCGCGTTCTCCCCAAAGCGTTTGTCAAAGCGTTCGCCCGAAAGACGTTCGCAAAAACCGCGTTCACACTAAAAACAAATTAAAAAATGCAGTACAAAAAGAGCGATTTTTATTACGATTTGCCCGAAGAGCTTATAGCCCAAACCCCCGCCGAGCCGCGCGACAGCTCGCGCCTTTTGGTCTATGACCGCGCCACGGGCGAGATACAACATAAGATATTCCGCGATATATGCGGCTTTTTGCGCGCGGGCGACGTGCTCGTCATCAACGACACCAAAGTGCTCCCCGCGCGCCTTTACGCGCACACCCAAAACGGCGGCGCGGTCGAAGTGCTGCTGCTTAAACGCCTCGAAAAGGACAGGTGGGAAGTGCTCGTCAAGCCGGGCAGAAAGTGCCCCGTCGGCAAAACTCTGTTTGTGGGCGACGAGCTTTCTTTGACCGTCGAGGGCGTAACCGACAGCGGCGAAAGGGTGGTAAGGTTTTCATACGACGGCGTGTTCGAGGAAATTCTCGACCGCCTCGGCAACATGCCCCTGCCGCCGTACATCAAGACAAAATTAAAGGACAAAGACCGTTACCAGACAGTCTACGCAAAGACCGAGGGGTCGGCGGCGGCGCCCACGGCGGGGTTGCACTTCACGCCCGAACTTCTCAAAAAAATAAGCGACATGGGCGTACAGATCGCCCGCGTTCTTCTGCACGTGGGGCTGGGCACGTTCCGCCCCGTAAAAGAGGACATAATAACCGACCACAAAATGCACTCCGAGTACTTCGAAGTGAGCGAAGAAGCGGCCGAGATCGTAAACCGCGCCAAGAGCGAGGGGAGGCGGGTGATAGCCGTCGGCACGACTTCGGTTCGCACGCTCGAAAGCGTAGCTTCGCCCGACGGCAAAATAAAGGCGTGCAAGGGCGAAACGCAGATCTTTATATATCCGCCCTACAAATTCAAGTGCGTCGACGCGCTCATCACCAACTTCCACTTGCCCGAAAGCACTTTGATAATGCTCGTCGCCGCCCTCACGGGCAGGGAGCAGATACTCTCCGTCTATGCAGAAGCAGTCAGGGAGAGGTATCGGTTCTTCTCCTTCGGTGACGCTTGCCTCATTTTATAAGCGGCGCATCTCTTTGTCGCGCTTGCGTTTTTCCTCGGTCGTGTACTTCATTGTAAACCCCGTCGGAAAAGCCTCGCGCTCACCGACCTGCTTGCTTCTGAAAAGAGGCAATTCTGTTGCCCGTGCTTTTTCGGCCATTTATTATTAAGTAAACTCCTTCGGGTTTTCCTCGCGCTCCTTGTCTTTCTCGGCTCTGAGCCAAGCAGACTTGCTTTGTGCAATCAAATCGGTCGTTTACTTTATTGTAAACTCCCGTTGGAAAAACCTCGCGCTCCCCGACCCGCGGTTTCTGAAAACAAGTCTTTTCCCAACCATTCGGTCATAATATATTTAATTTTGTATATAATATGCGCATAATATATTGACATACTTCATATAATATGTTAGAATATTAACAGAAAACAAAAGGAGTAATTATATGGCGAAAGTATCTACAAACATAACTATCGACGCGGAAGTCAAAAGGCAGGCGCAGGAATTGTTTGCCGATTTGGGCTTGGATCTTTCCACCGCAATAAACATTTACCTCAAAAAGGCGTTGGCGGAGCAGGGTATTCCCTTCGAAGTCAGGCGCGAAGTCCCCAACGACGACACTCTGTCGGCGATTGACGAGGTCAAAGAAATGGAAGAGCACCCCGAAGATTATACGGGTTATAAAGATATCGCTTCGTTGCGGAAGGCTCTCGGAGTATGAAATACGAAGTACTTTTTACCACAAAGTTCAAAAAAGACCTCAAACTCGTGCAAAAGCAAGGCAAGAACCTCGACAAATTATTTAGCGTTGTCGAACTGCTTTCTAACGACGAAAAACTTGACGTAAAGTACCGCGACCACGAGTTGACGGGTAATTTCGAGGGTTTCCGCGAGTGCCACATCGAACCCGATTGGTTGCTCATCTATCGCAAAAACAGCGAGCAGATCATCTTGTATCTGTTGCGCACGGGTTCTCATTCCGATCTGTTTTGATAATGAAATATTTTTCCTTTGAACTTCAACATATCGAAAAGCACACGGGCGCGCGGGCGGGCGTATTCCACACCCCCCACGGCGATATTTTAACGCCCGTATACATGCCCGTCGGCACGCAGGCGACCGTAAAGGGCGTGTACCCCCGCGACCTCGAAGAGGCGGGATCGCAGATAATTCTTTCGAACACCTATCACCTCTATCTCCGACCGGGCGACGAGCTTATAAAAAGGGCGGGCGGGCTTCACAAATTTATGAATTGGAACAAGCCCATTCTCACCGACAGCGGCGGTTTTCAGGTATTTTCGCTCGGAAAGCTGAATAAAATCAAGGACGAAGGGGTATATTTCAATTCGCACCTCGACGGCTCCGCGCACGTGTTCACCCCCGAAAAAGTCATCGAAATCGAGGAGAACCTCGGCGCGGACATAATCATGCAGCTCGACCAGTGCAGTCGGTTCGGCTTCACGCACGCAGAGGCGGAAGAGGCTCTCGAAATAACCGACAAATGGCTGAACCGTTGCGCCAAGGCAAAGACCCGCCCCGATCAGGCGCTCTTCCCCATAATTCAGGGCAACATGTACGACGACCTTCGCCTCGAAAGCGCGCGGCGCGCCAAGCCCTTTGCGACCGAGGGGATAGCCATCGGCGGGCTTTCCGTGGGCGAACCCAAGAGCAGAATGTACGAAATTCTCGAACTTCTCCGCCCCGAACTGCCCGAAGCCGTGCCCCGTTATCTCATGGGCGTGGGAAGCCCCGACTGTCTCATCGAGGGAGTTAAAAGGGGCATAGATATGTTCGACTGCGTGCTCGCCACCCGCATAGCGCGCAACGGCACGGCGTTCACGTCCGAGGGGAAAAAGGTCGTCCGCAACGCGGTATACGCCGAGGACTTCACGCCCCTCGACCCCGCGTGCGACTGCTACTGTTGCAAAAACTACACAAAGGCGTATTTGCGCCACACCGTCAACGTGGGCGAAATGCTGGGCGCAATGCTGCTCAGCCTGCACAACATAACCTTTTTGCACAAACTCATGAGCGGAATAAGGCAAGCCATATTCGACGACGCTTTCCCCGAATTTTGCGAAGAGTTCTACGCGCATTATGGCAAAGAATAGCAAATTCCGCCCTCAAAAAATGAAAGTTTGATGTTAAATATCAATATATACTTAAAAATACTTGCAAAACGGCAAAAAAAATATTATAGTTATATAGTACTGAAAGGGAGGCATTTTTGCTAATGGATATGCAGACTTATTTGATGCTCGGTATCTTGATAGTGGTAGTTGTGCTGTTTATCGTCTGGGGCGTGTTCCAGTCGAAGAAGCGCAAAAAGCAGGAACAGGAAGCGCGCGATTTAATTAACGCGGTCAAGCCCGGCAACAAGGTCAAGACTATCGGAGGCATATGCGGTATAGTCGTCGAAGTCAACGACGAAGACGACACGTTCGTTTTGGAAACGGGTTCCGAAAATTCGGGCAAGAGCTTTATCAAGTTCGACAGACAAGCCATTTATCAGACCGACGCGGTAGTTGAAAAGACCGCGCCCGAAACGCCCGCAGAGGAAGCCAACGCCGAGGGCGAAGAGCAACCCGCCGAAGCCGATCCTTCAACCGAAGCGACTGCCGAAGCAAGCGCGGAGCAACCCGCCGAAGCCGTTGCGGTCGAAGAAGCAAACGCCGAAGAAGCGACCGCGACCATAGGCGGCGACGACGGCGCAACCAAGAGCGGCAAGCACAAAAAGCACAAAAAGTAATCGGTAAACGAAAGCCTAAAAGCAAGTTTATAATATTTAGGAAAAATATAAAACTTAAAATTATAATAATCGGGTCGACCTCCGCATAAGTTAAAGCGGAGGTCATATTTTATGCGCACACATATATGTCAGGTGTTAAAAGCCGTGTTCGCTTCGGTACTAATATCGCTTGTATTCGTACTTATTTTTACGGTGATAATTCAGCTGTTCGCATTGCCCGCGGAGGCGATAAAGCCCGTCAATCAGGTATTCAAGGTGATCGCCGTCGCCCTCGGCGTGCTCATATGCGTTAAGGGTGAAAAGGGTTTGATAAAGGGAACGGCGGCGGGCGTGCTTGCGATAGCCGCAACCTTTATAGTATTCGGGCTTATTTCGATGTCGTTTACCACCGATTGGCGATTTGCGATAGAGCTTTTGATAGGCGGAATAAGCGGCGCGCTGGCGGGGATATTAGCTGTTAATTTGAAGCGCAAAGCGTAACGCTTTGCTGCCGCAAACTTCGTATATGCGTCGCAATACTGTGTTGAACATCGCTCCGCCTTGTTCGTGTACTTCATTGTACACTCGCTTCGGTCGTCGCTCGTTCGCCTTGTCTTGCTCGCATCTCCGAAGTTTCTTACTTCGTACAGCTTCCGCAAAGCTCGAATAAGCTACGTTCTGCTGTGTCAAGCTGCGGCAACCCTCAGTCACTTACGTCATTGTAAGCTCCTTCGGGTTTTCCTCGCTTTCCTTGCATAACTTGCTTCTTCGAACTTTCTAACTTCGTTCTTACTTTTTAAATATGAACGGAGCTTATTATGGCACTGTCATTTCGAGCGACATAAGAATCCCGCGATAGCGGGTTCGATTGAGCGAGAGAATCCCCCCGTGGTCTGCTCTTGCACTTTGAAACAATTATCAAAAAACCCGTGGTCTGCTCTTGCACTTTGAAACGCGAACCCACTTCCAAAACAATCCTCACCACAACTTTTGCCGCAAGGCAAAAATTTCACGCGGCGGCGCAGATACTGCGCCGCCGCAAATTCCCGCCGCCCCGCCCCGCGCCCTTTTCCCAAATTCCGAATTATATGCTCAAAACGCTTGCAATTTATTTTACAATAATTTATAATTAAATAAACTAAGGCTTTTAAGGAGAAATAAAATGATAAAGACCATATCCAAGCCCGTCGAAAGAAAAGTAACGGGATGCGGCGAATGCAGGAGCACATGCCAGTCGGCTTGCAAAACGAGCTGTACGGTCGGCAACCAAAGCTGTGAAAGAATCACAAGAGAACAGGATCCCGAAAAAGTTAAGTAAAAAAAGTTAATTTGCAAGGAGCAGAAAATTCTCTGCTCCTTAATTTCTTGTTTATGATACACGCGTTCAAGTGCCTCGATAAAAATTTCATCTACGACTCGGGCAGCGGTTCGCTTCACGAGTGCGACGAAAAAACCTACCGCTACATAGTTTCAAAGTATTGTTCGGTAAGAACCCCCGCGCCCGCCGATACCGCCCGACTCAACGGTTCACCCGCAGATATTGACCCCGAAGCCCCGACCCCGTTAGCCCGTGCCGACGGCTTTTCCCCAAACCCGCCCGCAGGCTCCGTCCCCCTCGACGGGGAAATCGAAAGCGAGATAGAAGCCCTTAAAAAAGAGGGCTTGCTGTTCGCCGAAGAGGTAAAGACCCAGCCCATAAAATCCACCGAGATAAAGGCTCTCTGTCTGCATATCTGCCACGACTGCAACCTTCGTTGCCGCTATTGTTTCGCCGACGAGGGCGCGTACCACGCCGAGCGCGAGTTCATGAGCGAAGAGACGGCTAAGGCGGCGATAGATTTTCTGTTGAAAAACAGCGGCAACAGGCGCGTGCTCGAAGTCGACTTTTTCGGCGGCGAACCGTTAATGTGTCTTAAAACCATAAAAAACGTCGTCGCATACGCAAGGGAAAGGGGGGCAAAGGCGGGCAAAAAGTTCCTCTTCACCACCACGACCAACGCGCTTTTGCTCGACGACGACGCGATAGACTTTTTCAACCGTGAAATGGAAAACGTCGTTTTGAGCATCGACGGCAGAAAAGAAGTGCACGACGCCGTTCGCAAAACAGTGAACGGCAAGGGCAGTTTCGATTACGTAATAGACAACATAAAAAAATTCGTGAGCATGCGCGGAAACAAATCATACTACGTGCGCGGCACGTTTACGGCAAAGAACCTCGATTTTTCAAAGGACGTCATCTTTTTGGCGGAACAGGGGTTCGACAGCATTTCGCTCGAACCCGTCGTCACCGACATTCCCGACCTTGCCATAAAGCCCGAACACCTGAACGTCATCTGCGCCGAGTACGAAAACTTGCTTAAAAAGTATCTTGAAAAATACGACTGCGGCAAGGGCTTCAACTTTTTCCACTTCAACGTCGATCTCGAGGGGGGAGTGTGTCTGCAAAAGAAAGTCTCGGCGTGCGGGGCGGGCAACGAATATTTTTCGGTCGTCCCCAACGGCGATATCTATCCCTGCCACCAATTCGCGGGCGAATCCGAATTTTTAATGGGCAACGTGTTCGACGGAATAAAGAACGCCCAACTCCGCAAAAGGTTTGCCTCGTCGTGTCTTTTCACGCGCGAGAAGTGCTCCGACTGCTTTGCAAAATTCATTTGCAGCGGCGGCTGCGCCGCCAACAACTACCATTTCGAGGGCGATATCGACAAGCCCTACGGCGTCACCTGCGAAATGATGAAAAAGCGCATAGAGTGCGGAATGTACGTCACCGCGCATAAAAAGCAAAAAAATTCATAAGCGGTCGCCCGTATCGGGAAGAAAGGTTCGCCCTTGTCGGGAAAAGCGTTCGCCCGCATAAAGAGGAGCTGTCGCCGCCGTTAAGTAAAACGTTCGCCCTTATCGGGTGAAAATGCAGTCCGTATCCCATAAAAAGGTCGCCGATATTAAATTTAAGGGGTCAAACAGTCAAATTGAGCTTGATAATTAATTGACGGCTAAAAAAATTTACTATATAATATAGAAGTTAGAACATAGAAGTCAAAAGAGTTTTTTGGTTAAATCAAAGGAGCATGATCGATGGGCAAAGTAAAATCAGCGATAATAACTGCGCTTTTATTGGCCGCAATATTGATTTTAACGCTGTTTGCCACGGTATCCTTACCCGAACTGCCGGGAAGTAACGGCGTAGACAGATACAATTCGTTTATTTCGAGCATACGCCTCGGCAGCGACTTTACGGGCGAGGCATACGCCGTACTCTATCCCGCGGGCGTAATTTCGGTAGCCGACTACAACGCCGTAGTCCGCGACGAAGAGAACGAAGACAGCAAAGCCGAGTACGAGCAGAAGTACGAACGCCGCGGCGGCGTTTACGTCGATAAGGACAAACTTACCGACGAGGCGGCTTTTAAGGCGAGCGTTCAGTCCGACGCGGAGATACTCAGCGACAGGTTTTCCGAAAAGGGTTACACCTCGTACTCCGTAGCCGTACAGGACGGGTTCACCATAAAAGTAAGCGTTCCCACAAACTTTTCCTACGCCGCATACAAGGGCTATAATTCGGGCGCGAAGAGCGTCGACCTCACCACGCTGAGCCACGCCGTAAGCTATCTCACGCTGAGCGGCTCGCTCGATTTGCGCGACGGCGAAGATTACAAAACTTCAAAAACGGTAATAGGCATCAACGACAACTTCGAAAGCTGGTTCGCCCATGCAAGCCTCTACGGCATAGGCGGCACATACGCCGTTCACCTCGAACTCACCGACGAGGGCTTTGAAAAGTTCAACCAAAAGCTGACGGGCGACACGTCGACGACCCTCTATATATACGTGGGCGAAAACAACTGCTCGTTGCAGTTCTCGGGGGGAACCGCGCTCGAAGGCAAAGACCTCATGTTCCAGCTTTCGCGCGATTATTCGCAGGACTATGCGATCCTGTTCGACTCGGTAATAAGGGGCAACCACCTTGCCAACATATACAGCGACGAAACCCAGAGCACGGCTGTAACGCTCATTTCGGCAAGTCCTGTATTCGGCGACGGCGCGGCGATAGCCTTGGGCGTGACCGTTCTCATAATAATAGTTGCGGCGATAGTGTGCTCGATAATCAAGTACAGGCTGTTGGGCGTTGTCAATTCGCTTATGGTTCTCATATTCGCGCTCACGCTCATCACTTCGGCGTTGCTTTTGAACATTCAGATAACGGTAGCGGGCGCGCTGTGCGCGGCTTTGGGGCTTGCGCTCATGTGCTTTACGAACTTCCGCGTGTTCGAAGCCGTCCGCAAAGAGACCAAGGCGGGCAGAACTCTGAACGCCTCGGTAAAGGTAGGGTATAAAAAGACGCTCTTCGGTATTCTCGATCTTCACCTTATACTTTTGGGAATATCGCTTATACTCACGCTTGTCGCAGGCTCGGGCGAGCTGTTCTGTTGCGGGTTCATAACTTTCATTTCGGTGGTCGCTTCTTACGTCATATATTGGTTCACCCGCTTTATGTGGTATGTAATGTCTTCGCTTGCACGCGATAAATATGCGTTCTGCGGCTACGCAAGGGAGGAAGAAGATGACGATTAAGTATTCCAAAAAGATACATCTTTTCACCATAATTTCCGTAGCGTTGATAGTTTTGGGCTTCGCGCTCGGCACGGTGTTCCATTTCCTTTCGGGCAATTTCTTCAACTACGGCGGCGAATATTCCTCTTATAAAGAAGTAGTCGTCACCTACGAAATCGTCGAGTTCAAAACCGAAGAAGAGGTAAAGAACATCTGCGTAAAGGCGTTCGGCGACAGCGGAATTTCGAACTACGCCTACACCTACGGCAAAACTTCGCTGGGCGGCGAGCTTACTTTCAGAATAAACGACACAGCCGACCAAACCAAAATCGACGGCGCGGTGAACGCAATAGAAACCGAACTTCGCAAGGGCGGCGACTTCTCGTCGGTGACCTCGCGCGATACAAAGGCGGTCATAGGCGGCGAACACGTGCTTGTATTCGCTTCGATCGCGCTTGCAACGGCGGTCGCGTTCTCGTTCATCTACACGGCTATCCGCTTCAAGTTCGCGGCGGCGTTCACGGCGATAATAATCCATTTGCACAATCTCTGTCTGTATGCGGCGATCCTCGCGCTGTGCCGCGTTCCCGTCACCTCGGCGGCAATGGCGTTCGGCGCGCTCGTGGCGATAATAACCGCAATATGCCTCACCTTTATTTTCTCGGGTATTCGCGGGAACCTCAAAGCCGACGACGGCAAAAAACCCGCGATAGCGGACATGTGCGATACAAGCGCGAACGGCGTGTTTGCGTATAACGTATGCGTAACGGCGTTTGTTGCGATAGTCGCAATAATAGCGTTCGCGGCGTTGGCGATATCAGTTATCCCCCTGTCGCCGATAGCGATAATTTCGCCCGTGTTCTCGGGAATACTTGCGGCGGCGGTAGCCTTTTACGGCTGTCAGTTCTACGCGCCCGCGCTCTTCCCCGCAACGGATAAGGCGTGGACGGCTGTAAAGACGTCGGTAAAAAAGAAGCCCGCTTCTTCGGGCAAAGCAAAGAACGCGTAATTTAAGTAAATAAGGCGGGGAGACCCGCCTTTTTGCATATAAAAGGAAAAAATGAAGAGAATTTTACCCGAATTTGAGTTTTCGGCGGAACAACTGAACACCGTGAACGAACTATCCGCCGAGTGCGGGCTAACCGCCGATACGGTCAAAATTCTGTACGGCAGAGGGGTCTGCACAAAGGAAGAGATCGAGAGGTTCATTCACCCCTCGCGCGAGCACTTTATTTCCCCGTTCGACATGGGCGGAATGAAGGAAGCCGTCGCGCTCATCACGCGCGCCCGCGACGAGGGCTGGTCGGTAGTTGTCTACGGCGACTACGACGCCGACGGCGTTTGCGCAAGCACCATAATGGGCGGGGCTTTGCGCGATTTCGGCATAGAAGCGCAGCTCGTCATTCCCGAAAGGCGCAACGGCTACGGGCTCAGCAAGGAACTCATCGACGGCTTTTTCGAGGAATATTTCCCCCAGCTCGTAATAACCGTAGACTGCGGCATATCATGCGCCGAAGAGGTCGAATACATAAAAGAGCAGGGGGCGGAAGTCATCGTCACCGATCACCACGAACTGCCCGAAAAGCTCCCCGACTGCATATGTATCAACCCCAAATTCAACGACGGCTACATATACGACAACCTGTGCGGGGCGGGCGTCGCGTTCAAAACGGCGTGCGCGCTCAACGGAAAATCGGCGTATAAATACCTCGATTTGGCGGCGATAGCCACCGTTGCGGACAGCGTTCCGCTTACGGGCGAGAACCGCGACATAGTTGCCGAGGGCTTAAAGATAATAAACTCCCGCCCGCGATCCTGTTACTGTCAGTTTTTCAAGGGTGACGGCGCGGTAACGGCGCAATCGCTCGCCTTTTCGGTCGCGCCCAAAATAAACGCGGCGGGCAGAATGGGCGACGCAAACGCCGCGCTCCAACTCTTCAATTCCACCGACGAGGGCGAAATTTTTTCGCTCGCCTCCAAACTCACTTCGTACAACCTCGAACGGCAGAAATACTGCGACGAGCTGTATCTTTCAGCCAAGGAAATTCTCGTAAAAGAGGACATAGGCAAGATAATCGTGCTCGCGGGCGAAGAGTGGAACGCGGGTTTCGTGGGCATAGTCGCGGCGCGGCTTGCCGAGGAGTTCGGTCGCCCCGCAATTCTGTTTGTACGCCACGGCGATATGCTCCGCGGTTCGGCGCGCTCCGTCGAGGGAGTAAACGTGTTCGAAGCCTTAAAGGCGTGTTCGCAGTATATCGAAGAGTTCGGCGGGCACTCGCAGGCGGCGGGTGTAAGCGTAAAGGAGAGCAACTTCGCCCCCTTCAAACAAGCCCTCGAAGAGTACATTTCCCAAAACTACACCGCCGAGGACTTCGAGCCGACGGTCTACGTCAGCGGCACGCTCACGGGCGCGTTTTCACCCGTGCTTGCGCGCGAGCTTGAAATGCTCGAACCCTACGGCGTAGGCAACAAACGCCCCGTATTTCTGACCGAGGAAGAGGCAATGCCCTCAAAGCTCGTCAAGGCGCAATCGCCCCATCTTGCGGTAAGGGGCAAGGGCATCGAGCTTGTCTACTTCGGCGGGGCGAGGTTCGCAAAACTTCTCGAATGTTCAGCTCCCAAAAAGATAATATTCGAATATAACGTCTCTACTTTCAAGGGCAGAGAGTACATAAAGGGCTTCGTCCGCGACGTAATTTACACCGCCGAAGCGGGCGCGCACGCGGGCGAGGAAATAGCCGTAAACGGCGTAATATCCCTTGCCGAACGCGAGACGGAGTGCGAAGCAGTCCCCATAAGCGTCGGCGAAATATTAAGGGAGTGCGAAGCTTGTCCCGACTTCGGCACGCTCTTTGTCGCCTACGACTACGCCGCGCTCGAAAGATTCCCCGAGCTTAAAAAGCTCAACTGCGATCTGTTCGTGCCCTCGCAAAGGAACGGTTCTTCGGGCGTGCTCATATCCCCCCAGCCCGACGCAGACTTATCCGTCTACAAAAAGGTAATATTTTTGGAAAAGTGCGGCGTTCACATAAGCTCGCTTGCGGGGAAGAGGGTATACGTCAACTCCGAGGGCTTGCCCCCGTCGTTCGTAAAGCAACTTTCTACGGACAGAACAGACCTTTTGAAGAGCTTTTCGGCTCTCGGCGCGAACGTCAAAAACGTGTTGGGCGGAAGCGCGGAAGAGGCGGCGACCCGCAATTCGTTCCCCTATCCCGCCCCGCAGACGGCGTTTGCCTTGACCGTCTTTTCGGAGTTGGGGTTGATATCCTTCGAAAAGGGCTTTCTGACCGTATTCCGCGGCATAAAGACCGAGCTTACGGCTTCCCCTACATACGTGCTTATCAGCAACTTGCAAAAAGGTGTATAGATGTCGGTACTCGATAAAATAAAATCAAATTATTCCGCAGAGGACGCCGTTGTGCTCCGCGCGGCTTACGACTACGCCGAGCAAATGCACAGCGGGCAGAAGCGCGCCTCGGGAGAACCCTATTTCACCCACCCGTGCGCCGTCGCCGAAATTCTTATCGACCTCGGCATGGACACCCCGTCCGTCGCCGCGGCGTTTTTGCACGACGTCATCGAGGACACCCCCGCCACAGAAGAGGATATCCGCCAGAAGTTCGGTTCTGAAATTCTGACCCTTGTGGACGGCGTTACCAAGCTCGACAGGATAAAATTCCAGTCGCACGAGGAAGAGGACGCCGAAAACTTCCGCAAGATATTCGTCGCCATGGCGAACGACGTGCGCGTTATAATAATCAAACTCGCCGACAGGCTTCACAACATGCGTTCGCTCAACTACCTTTCGAACGAACGTCAACAGCGCATCGCCAAAGAAACGCTCGAAATTTTCACCCCGCTTGCGGGCAGGCTGGGTATTTCGCAGATAAAGTGCGAGCTTGAAGACCTCTGTCTTAAATACCTCGACCCCGAGGCTTACGAATACCTCGTCACAAACATTCATCAGGAGCTGAACGAACGCAAGGAGTTCGTCGACTTCGTCGTCGAGCAGATACAGGCGATCCTCGACGAGAGCGGCATAAAGGGCGAAGTGTTCGGCAGACCCAAGCACTTCTATTCGATCTACCGCAAGATGAAAAATCAGGGCAAAACGCTCGACCAGATCTACGATCTGACCGCTGTGCGCGTAATCGTCGACACCACCGAAGAGTGCTACGAAATTTTGGGCAAAATACACAAGCAGTGGAAGCCCGTCCCCGGCAGAATAAAGGACTACATCGCCACACCAAAGCGCAATATGTATCAGTCTTTGCACACTACGGTCGTAACCAACTTCGGGCAGTTCTTCGAAATTCAGATAAGAACATACGAAATGCACCGAATGGCGGAATACGGTATCGCCGCCCATTGGAGATACAAAGAGAATAAGACTGACGAAAGCGGCTTCGACGCGCGTTTGAGCTGGATACGCGACGTAATGGATTGGCAGGGAAGCCTTAACGAGAGCAAGGACTTTGTAGACAGCTTAAAAAACGACTTGTACGATACCGAACTTCTGGTTTTCACTCCCAAGGGCAAGGTAATTTCACTGCCCCTCGAAGCCACCCCCGTCGACTTCGCCTACGCAATACACTCCGAAGTGGGCAACAAGTGCGTGGGGGCAAAGGTCAACGGCAAGATAGTTCCCTTAAATTCGGTGCTTTCCACGGGCGACGTGGTCGAAATTCTCACCCAGCCCAACGGCAAAGGTCCCTCGTGGGATTGGTTGAAGTTCGTAAAATCGGGTTCGGCGCGCGCTAAGATAAGGCAGTTCTTCAAGCGGGAAATGAAAGAGGAGAACGTCAAAACGGGCAGAGCCATGCTCGAAGCCGAAGCCCGCCGCAGAGGCTACAACCTCGCCGACCTATTAAACGAAAGCTCTTTCAAAAAACTTTCAAACAAGCTCGTGTTCGATTCGGTGGACGAAATGATGGCGTCCGTCGGCTACGGCGCGGTGAGCGTAAATCAGGTAATTTACAAGCTCATCGACTATTACAAAAAGGAAACGCCCAAAACCCCCGACGCCATTTCGGAAGCCCATTTGAAGCACACGCCCGCGGGGAGCGTTACGATAAAGGGTATGAACGGGCTGCTTGTGCGCTTTGCGCACTGTTGCAACCCCGTTCCCGGCGACGATATAATAGGCTTTGTATCCCGCGGCAGGGGCGTTATAGTGCACAGAAGCGATTGCTCCAATTTGGCGGGCGCAGACCCCGCGCGCCTGCAACCCGCGCAGTGGACGGGCGACATCGAAACCGACTTTATAGCGGGGATAAAGATAATCGCCGAAAACGACAACGGCATAGTTGCCGCAATCACCGCCGAAATTTCGGCAATGCAGCTTTCGATGACGCAGATAATAGGCAGGGTCAACAAGGAAAAGCTCGCCGAGTTCGAAATAAAAGTTGCGCTTAACCGCCGTTCGGACATAGATCTTCTCATCAACCGTCTCAAACGCGACAAGCGCATAATCGACGTCTACCGAACTTCCAACTGACGGTTTTCAAACAGCCCATTCGCGCCCCTTCACTTGTGAGGGGGAGCTGTCCGCGAACGCGGACTGAGGGGGTGCGTTCTAAATAATATCGGAGCACATTAAGGCACTGTCATTTCGAACGCTATGAGAAGCCCGCGAAGCGGGTTCGCGCGAGGGCGTAGCCCGACGCTCTGCCGAGGGTTCCCGCTTGCGGGAAACGGCAGATTAAGTGAGAGAATCCCCCCGTGGTCCGTGCTTGTCCTTTGAAACGCGAACCCATTTTCAAAACAATATCCACTATGTCCATAGAAAAAATAGAACCCTTTGATTTTTCAAGCAACTCCTATATTATCCGCGGCACAGACGGCAGAGCGATAGTCGTCGACCCCTCGGTTCAAGCCGCCCGCAAGTGCGCCGAAGAGGGTATAAAAGTCGCATATGTGCTGTTGACCCACGGGCATTTCGACCACGTGTCGGGTTGCGCCATGCTTCAAAAGGCGGGGGCGGAGATAATCTGCGGCGCGGCGGAAGAACCGCTCATATTCAGCGAGGACTATCTTTCGATATTCGGCGGGGTCGAAGTACCCCCGTTCACCGTCTCAAAAACGGTGAACGACGGCGACGAACTCTGCCTTTGCGGAATAAATTTCAAGGTAATGTCCGCGCCCGGTCACACCGCGGGGAGCGTCGTTTACATAGCCGACGAGGTTGCCTTTACGGGCGATCTGCTGTTCAAGGGAAGCGCAGGAAGGTGGGATCTGCCCACGGGCGACTTTTTTCAACTTATAAACAGCTTGAAAAAGCTGTGTTCTTTTAACAAAAATTACAGCGTTATGAGCGGTCACGGCGAGGATACGACCCTCGAAGCCGAACGCCGTTCAAACCCGTTTTTGAGCTTCTGAATGTTAAACACCAACTGTCAATATCTCCGCAACGAAATAATGGAAGTTCTCCGCGCGTTCGGCAAGGACGACGGGGAATTTACCCATTATTTTTCATATTCGGGCGGAAAATTTTTCAACTCGATAGAGTACGAAAACGAGTTTTACGACTTCGTTGACGAGTATGATCCGCAGGACGATTTGGACTACAAACGCCACATGAAGCGGTTTGCCAAGCTCGCCTTTTACAAAGTGCTCTCAAAGACGACGGGCGTCGATCTGCCGTGGGGCGCGCTTACGGGAATACGCCCCACAAAGCTCGCGTATTCCGAGCTTGCGGCGGGGCGCGACTTTGCCGAACTGTTCCGCAAAATGTGCGTAAGCGACGAAAACACTCAATTTATCCGCCGTGTTTTAGAGGAGCAAAAGCCGTATGTCGGCGGCGGCAAAAGCCTTTACATAAGCGTTCCATTTTGCCCCACAAAGTGCGAGTATTGCTCGTTCATAACCGCGCCCGTTTCAAAGACGGCGCAGTATATCGAAAGCTACGTAAATTGCCTTACAAAGCAGATAGAACTTTCCGCTCCTTTTTTGGAGGGCGTGCGCAGTATTTACGTGGGCGGGGGCAGTCCGTTCGTGCTCGAAATCAGCCAATTGGAGCGCATATATGCCGCGATCAACGCAGTTTTCAAGGGTAAGTGCGAATACACCGTCGAGGCGGGCAGACCCGACACTTTCTCCCCAGAAAAGCTCGCCCTTTCAAAAAAATACGGGGTTAACCGTATCTGCGTGAACCCTCAGTCTTTCAGTGACGCGACCCTGCGCGCGATAGGCAGAAAGCATACCGCCGCCGACACGTTAGCGGCGTACGCGCTTGCAAAGGAGTACGGCTTCGACATTAATATCGACCTCATCGCGGGGCTTGCCGACGAAACGCCCGAGGACTTTATAAATTCCGTCGTGCAGTCGATAGCCCTCGACCCCGCAAACATAACAATTCACACCCTCTCGTTAAAGGTGGGCGCAAAGCTCAAAGAGCGGGTAACAAGGCTTTCGGACGGCGGGGTCGCAGAGATGATAGCCGCCTCGCGCAGGCTGCTTACGGAAGCGGGCTATTCGCCCTATTATCTGTACCGCCAGAAGTATCAGGCGGGCGGGCTTGAAAACGTGGGCTGGTGCAAAAAGGGCAAGGCTTGCCTTTACAATATCGACGTAATGGAAGAGTGGGGCGACAACATTGCCCTCGGTTCGGGCGCGATCTCAAAGCACGTGTTCGGTGGTGAAAACAGAATCGAACGCTTTTCCTCGCCCAAGGATATCCCCACATATATCTCCAAAACCGCCGAAATCATAAAAAATCTCTCCTCTTTCTTTTCGTAATTGACCCCGCCGCCCGTTTTTTCAACCCCCACCTTTCATTCCTCCCCCTTGTAATTTCTCCGTCCCCATTCCCTCCCCTTTTTTAAGGGGGAGGGGTAGGGTAGGGGTTTTTCTGATAAGAGCGGCGCGCATTAAGGCACTGTCATTTCGACCAAAAAAATATTAAATATAATTCAAACAATTGCAATTGCCCTTGTCAATTGATATAATATCTTTGATTATGGAACAAAAGTACTGTTTTGTTGCGGTTGAATTTCCCGCCGACCCCAACGTTGCGGGCATGATATATTGGTATCTCTGCCCGTTCGCGGGCGCGGAAGAGGGAACGGCGGTAGTTGCGCCGCTCGGCAGACATAACGGCTTGCAAAGGGGCGTTATCCGTTCGGTGCTCTTTGCCGAAGCCCGCCGCGCGCCCTATCCCATAAACGCCATAAAGTGCATAAAAAAGCTGTGCGCCGATATACAAGCCGATAAAGAAACGGACAAAGAAACCGACACAGAAACCGATAATGAAACCGACACAGAAACCGATAATGAAACCGACAAATAAACAGACAAAGAACGAGAACACGAATATGAATAAAAAGGAGAGCGGAAATGTATAAAATAATATCTAAACGCCGCCTTAATCCCACCGTCACTATGATGGACATAGAAGCCCCGCTCGTCGCAAAAAAAGCGCAGGCAGGACAGTTCATCATTTTAAGGGTCGACGACGACGGCGAACGCATGCCCCTCACCGTTGCGGGCTGCGACCGCGCGGCGGGCACGGTCAAAATAATTTTCCAGATAGTCGGCGGAACGACTATCCGTCTCAACGCCAAAAACGAGGGGGAGTGCATCTCCGATTTCGTCGGACCTCTGGGCTGTCCCACCAAAACCGACGGCATAAAAAAAGTGTGCATAGTCGGCGGGGGCGTGGGGTGTGCGATCGCCCTTCCCGTCGCCCAAAGGTTCAAAGAGCTGGGCGCGACCGTTCATTCTATAATCGGCTTCCGCAATAAAGACCTTTTGATCCTCGAAGAGGAATTTGCGGCTTGCTCCGACAGCCTCACCGTAATGACCGACGACGGCAGTTACGGCAGACAGGGCGTCGTTACCGCCCCCCTAAAAGAGCAGATAGAAAGGGGCGAAAACTTCGACGAAATAATTACGATAGGACCGCTTATAATGATGAAGTTCGTCGTAGCAACGGCTAAGCCCTACGGCGTTCCCGTCACTGTATCGATGAACCCCATAATGATAGACGGCACGGGAATGTGCGGCGGCTGTCGGCTTACCGTCGACGGCAAAACCAAATTCGCATGCGTCGACGGACCCGACTTCAACGGGTACGAAGTCGACTTTGACGAAGCTATGTCGCGCTCTTCCATGTACGCGCAATTCGAACAGCGCGAGCGGGAAGAGAGCTGTAAACTCTTTTCACGGGAGGCAAAGTAATGGCTGTCGAACCCAAAAAGCACGCAATGCCCGTGCAGGATCCCAAGGAACGCGCGCGCAATTTTAGTGAAGTCGCGCTGGGGTATTCCCCAAGCGTAGCCGTCGCCGAGGCAAGCCGATGCCTCAACTGCAAAAACAGACCGTGCGTGCAGGGCTGTCCCGTCAATATCTCCATTCCCGAATTTATTTCAAAGGTAAAAGAGAGCGACTTCGAGGGCGCATACCGCATAATTTCCCAAAGTTCGTCGCTTCCTGCCGTGTGCGGCAGAGTCTGCCCGCAGGAAACGCAGTGCGAAAGCAAGTGCACACTCGGCATAAAGTTCGAACCCGTTGCAATAGGCAGACTCGAACGCTTTGTCGCCGACTATCATAACGCAAATTTTAAGGGCGAACCCGAACTCCCCGAACAAAACGGCAAAAAAGTTGCGGTGGTAGGGTCGGGACCGTCGGGTCTTACTTGTGCGGGAGACCTTGCAAAAAAGGGCTATAAGGTTACTGTTTTCGAGGCGTTGCACCTTGCTGGCGGCGTGCTGGTGTACGGCATACCCGAGTTCCGTCTGCCCAAAAACATAGTAGAAAAAGAGGTCGAAGCCCTCAAAAAATACGGCGTCGAAGTTCAGACCAACGTCGTCATAGGCAAAACTTTGACCGTCGACGAGCTGTTCGAACAGGGATATCAGGCAGTCTTTATAGGTTCGGGCGCGGGTCTGCCCCGTTTTATGGGGATCGCGGGCGAAAGCCTGAAAGGCGTATATTCGGCAAACGAATTTCTTACCCGTGCTAACCTTATGAAGGCTTATTCCCCGCAGTCTCGCACGCCCATAATGCACGCAAAAAGAGTTGCGGTAGTAGGGGGCGGCAACGTCGCAATGGACGCCGCTCGCACGGCTCTTCGCCTCGGTGCGGAGGCAGTCCGCATAATCTATCGCCGCTCCATGGACGAGCTTCCCGCCCGTAAAGAAGAGGTGGAGCACGCTGAGGAAGAGGGCGTAATTTTCGATCTTCTTCGAAACCCCGTCGAAATTTTGGGTTACTCCAACCCCGAGGACAGGCGCGATCCTCTCAACGGCTTTGTTACGGGTATCAAAGTCATTAAATGCGAACTCGGCGCACCCGACGAAAAGGGTCGCCGCCGCCCCGTCGAAGTTGCGGGAAGCGAATACATAGTCGATACCGACTGCGTGATAATCGCCATCGGCACTGCTCCCAACCCGCTCATAAAGAACACGACGGCGGGGCTTGAAGTCGGCAAGCACGGCGGCATCGTCGTTGAGGAGAGCACGGGCAAAACCTCAAAAGAGGGCGTTTACGCGGGCGGCGACGCGGTGACGGGCGCGGCTACGGTAATTCTCGCAATGGGCGCGGGCAAAACGGCGGCAAAGGCTATCGACGAATATCTTTCGGATAAAGTTTGTAAAAAAGGTAAATAATACCTTTTATGGTGATATACGTGCGCGATTTTACAGAAGTTTTCGAAAAGGCGGCAAGCGTAACAGTCATAAAAGACGGCGTTAAAACTCAACACGTCTGCACTTCCGAACAGTTCGACCGCATATTAAAGGCGTTGAAAAAGGGCATAGCAAACTCGCGCTTGATGCCCGCGTTCGGGGTCAGCTTGCAAGACGAAACTCTTTCGGCAATGACCGCGGGAGAGTGGGTGGAGTTCGACTTTCAAAAGCGCGTAGATGAGTTCGAAATGCCCTTCGAAAGACTGCTTATCGAGGTCGTTCCCGACTACGCGGGGATAAACATAATAAGGTTCACAAAGGAGTACGGCTACACGGGCAGGTGCTTTCACCTCGACCTCTGCGGCGGCAATTTATCCGAGCTGTACGGCATAATAAAAAACGGGCTGTAACGCCCGTTTTTTGCATATATATTGATATTTTTGCCCGAACCGCTTAAATTTAAGCCTTGCTTTCGACCGACTTTTTATACGCCTTTACCGCCTGTGCGAGCTGATCGGGGCAAGAGGTGTTGTTGCGGCACTGCACGCCTTCGAGAAGAGCTATAACTTCGTCTAAATCTCTTCCCTCGACAAGGCGCGAAACGCCCTGCAAATTGCCGTTACAGCCGCCCGCAAACCTCACGTTGTGCAGTTTGTTGTCGACAACTTCAAATTGTATTTGGCGCGAACACGTGCCCGTTGTGCTGTAAGTAAACATAATTTCTCCCGTCCGAAAAAAATTTTTCGCGTTAATAAAGAACGCTTTAATAAAAGACCGCGTTAAATCGCGTTAATATCGGTTATCAATTGAACGGCTTTAACAAAGACCGCTTTATTAAAAGCATTTGTCAATAACTCAAATCAGCAACTCAAACACGTCCCTCAATCGCAGAGGTTTTCGTAAATTACCGAATACACATCGGCGGCTTTTTCTTCCCACTTTTTATATATAGTCTTAGCCGTTTTTTTGTCGGGAACGACGAATTTAAGTTCGAGTATGGGCTGTACGGGCGCAAGAATTTTGAGCGCGACGGTATACGTTCCGTCCATGTTCTGGAAGTAGTCGCTTCGGCACTCCTGCCTGTTGCGGTATCTCGCGCTGTTCTTTTTGACGAACTGCGAAATTTCTTCGCGCATACTCTTGGGGATATTTATGTAGAAGTTGGCAAGCGTCTCCCGCCCGTCGGGGGTAATGGTGTAAAGGGTGTCCTCGTCCTCGCTCACAACGCAGATAAAATTATCGTCGATGAGCTTGTGGATAATGTTCACGCAGTCCATGTAGCCCATCCACGAGTTCGAAGATGTGCACATATCGACGATCGTCCGCTCCGACAGCGCGCTTTCCATCTTGTCGAAAACGAACAAAATTATTAATTTGTTTGTCGAAGTTTCGCCGTTTGTCGCCATAAATTACTGCGTTTTCCCAAAAAATGCAAAAGTTTTATCCATTATAACCAATATTTTAAGGAAAATCAAGATATTTATCTAAAAATTAATTCAAATTTATAAATTGTTGTGGTATAATAAAGAAAAACCAAACGGGGAAATTACAAATGAGCGATACCAAAGCCGAAGTTTTATCCTTTCTTGAAAAGTGCGACGAATTCAAAAAATGCAAATTCATCATGGCGGCGGCAAAGATAAAGGACCTTTTGAAGTCCATAGCGTCAAGCCGCGAACTTTACAATCTGTTCGCCGCAGTCACAAAGGACTTCAACTATCCGCTTGTCAAAAGCAAATGCCTTGTGACCATCGACGACGGAATGTACAGCCGCGACTACGTCATTCTGCCCCAGACCGTTGGGCAAAGGCTCGCCTTTATATTCTGCCTTTTGGTGGAGTTCGACAACGAAACTGTAAACTTTAACGACTTTCTCCGTCGGTTCTTCCCCGAGGACGGCAGTTTTTATTCAAGCTATCACGCGTTCTGTTCGCTTATAATCGAGGGGCTTGAAGAAGCCATAAAGCAGGTTTATCGTGAGGAACTCACCGCACCCGATCTTGTCCCCCAAGCCGCCGAGGTTCAACAGCAGGCGGAACAATGGCAACCCGCCCAACAGCAATCCCAAGCCCAACCCCAAGGCTTGCAATCGCAAACGGCGCAACCCGCGCCGTCGGTTCAGCAGGCTTCTTCGGGCGAGGCGGGCGCGGCGGGCGTTGTAAGCGGCGAACCTTCCGCACGGAATCAGTCGCCCGAAACGGCGGCGGCAAAATCCGCGCTCATCTCATCGATAACAGTGCTTGCGGGGGTCGAAACGGAGTTTATCAAGAGTTCTTCCAAAATACCCGAAGAGGACAAGAGCGGGGGAATATTGATACTTACCGAGCTTGTCAACGCCGTCCGTGGCGAAAATGCTTCGCTTATCGAGGCGCTCGTGTGCGGTTACAATTGCTTTGCGTTCTATTACGATAGTTTCAGCGGCGGACTCGAAAGTCTTTTCGACCAGATCGCCGCATATGTTAAAATGCTATGAACCTCACTGAAAAAAAGCTCGGCGGAAAAACCGTGTACGACGGCAAAATTTTAAAGCTCGAAGTCGACGAAGTCGAGCTCCCCGACGGCTCGCGTTCCTTGCGCGAGGTCATACGCCATTCGGGCGGGGCGGCGGTCTACCTCGAAGCGGACGGTAAAATTCTGCTTGTGCGGCAGTTCCGCTACGCCTACGGCAAAGAAATTTACGAGATCCCAGCGGGCAAGCTCAACAAGGGTGAAGACCCCCGCGCGGCGGCACTGCGCGAGCTTGAGGAAGAAACGGGCTATAAAGCCGAACTGTCCCCAATGTTCTCGCTCTATCCCACCCCGGGGTACACCGACGAAGTTATTTACGTATATAAAGCCGAAAACCCGCGGTTTGTGGGAAGCCGCCCCGACGAGGGCGAGTTCCTCAACTGTAAGTTTCTCCCCAAAGAAAGCGTGCTTAAAATGATAAAAAGCGGCGAGATTTCCGACGCAAAGACAATTTCCGCCGTATACGCCGCCCTTTCCGAGAACAAGGGATAAGAGGAGAATGAGGGATAATCAAAGAGCGGGAAAGGGATATAAAATCCCGTTCCAAACAAAAAACATAAATTTACCGTTAAAAATATTAAGCGGGGTTGCCGTGGGGCAACCCCGCTTAAAGTTTCAGTTGTTACAACCGCAGCCGCCGTTACCGCAGAGCAAGTTGGAGAGCGTTCCGTTCTTCCACATACTGTAAACGAGCGCGATCGAAATGGGGATACAGCTGCCCGAAAGCACGCCTTCGAGACCGTTACAGCTGCTGCCGCTTGCCGCGAGAAGCAGAAGAATGAGTATCCAGAGGCAGCCGTTATTGCCGCCGCACTGCGAAAAAATGTTCATAAATTTCCTCCTTTGATACAGGCTGCATAGCGGTATGTAAGAATGTAATAGGTCCGCTTGCAGTATAGTATATATTAAATAATATTATTTTGGTCGTTAAAATGTTACAGTCCGCCCAAACGCTTGCCAAATTTCGGCGCGAATGTTATAATGGGGTGAATTAAAGGTACTTTCGGCTGATATTATTCAAATCAGACCGTATAATAGTATAATTTATTTTTACGCGGGTATCCAAAGCGAACCCGACGGAGGTTTTTATGAGAAGAGATAAGGCGCACTACATTGCCTTTTTGGGCATTATGGTGGCACTCGTAATGGTGGTGTTTACGCTCGAAAGCGTAGTGTTCATGGGAATGTTGAACATTACGCCCGCCTTTTTGGCTTTACCGCTCGCGCTTGCTCTGTGCCTTTACGGCGATTGGAAAGAGGAGTTTGTCGGCGGAGCGATATTCGGCATATGTTCGTTTATCCTTGCCGTGATATTTGCCGACGTTCCTTTTATGAACCCGTTGATTTCCATAATGCCGCGGTTGATAATGGGCGTGGCGGCGTATTGGGTATATCATTTTATTTCATTTTTAATTAATAAAATTTTGAACCTGCGCGAGAGCAAAGGCAAACCCACGCTCGGAATGAAAGCCGACATAATGTTGCGCGAAACGCTCCCTGCGGGAATAGGCGGAGTATTCGGCGCGCTCACCAACACGGTGTTGGTTCTTCTTATGATTTGGGCGTTCGGCGGCGACGCGTTCGCCCCCGCGTTCTCGGCGGCGATAGTGCTGAACAGTCCCATCGAAATGGCGTGCAGTGCGGTTTTGGTTCCTCTTTATGTCCGCGTAATAAAGGTAGCGTTAAAACGTCCCAACGACGTTTTGTTCCGCAAAGAGGCAAAAGCCGAAGCCGCCCCCGTAAAAGCTGAAAGCGAAAAATAATTCGGGATAAAATTATGATAATCTGTCTTGACGTTGGCAACACAAATATGAAGTTCGCCGTGTACGACGGCGAAACGCTCAAACTTTCCTTTCGCATTGCAACCGAGCACAAGCGCACGTCCGACGAATACGGCGATCAGGTGCTCAGCATTTTGGGCAACAGCGGTATAAAAACGTCCGACATATCGGGCGGCATAATTTCGTCCGTCGTTCCCCAGCTCGACTTCACTCTCGAAAGAATGTGCCGCACATATCTCGGCTTCGAACCGCTCATGCTCGGACCGGGGATAAAGACGGGTTTGAACCTCAAAGTCGACGACGCAAAGGAAGTAGGCGCAGACAGAGTTGTAAACAACGTCTCCGCCGTCAGAAAATACGGCTACCCTCTGATAGTCGTCGATTTCGGCACGGCGACGACGTTCAACGTCATCGACGGCAAGGGTCGCTTTGTCGGCGGGGCGATAGCTCCGGGAATGAAAGGTTCGCTCGAAAGCCTCGTCAGCGGCACGGCAAAGTTGCCCCGCGTCGAAATAGAACGCCCCAAAACGGCGATAGGCACAAACACCGTCACGAATATGCAATCGGGCATATTCTTCGGTTTTGCGGGGCTTGTGGAGTACCTTGTGCGCAAAATGAAGCGCGAGATGAAAGAGGAGAACGTCAAAGTCATAGCAACGGGCGGCTTTTCCGAAATCATCGCAAACGAAATATCCTGCATAGACCATGTAGACAAGCTGTTGACTTTGGAAGGTCTGCGCTATTTATATTCGCTCAACGTAACGGAAAGTTGAACGTAACGGAAAAGTAACGCATAGGTGAAAGTAACGTAACGGAGGAATGATATGAAAAAAGTAGGCGTTGCCATTTTGGGGCTCGGCGTAGTGGGCGGAGGGACTTATACGATCCTCACCACGCACCGTGAATTTTATCAGCAGACGCAGGATCTCGACATCTCCGTCGAGAACGTGCTCGAACTCCGCCGTGAACGCGCGGTAGAACTCGGGATAGACGAAAGCAAAATAGCCTCCAATATCGAGGAGATCTGCTCCAACCCCGACGTCGATATAGTCATAGAGGTAATGGGAGGGGTCGAACCCGCAAAGACGTTCGTCCTCAAAGCTCTCGGCGCGGGTAAATCGGTGGTAACTTCCAACAAAGAGCTTTTCTGCAAATACTCGCACGAGCTTGAAAACGCGGCAAAGCACAACCACGTGGGGCTGTTTTACGAGGCAAGTTGCGTTGGCGGCGTGCCCGTTATCCGCTCGCTCCTCGACAATCTTCAGGGTAACGAAATAACTTCGCTCGTCGGAATAATCAACGGCACTACCAACTATATACTTACAAAAATGACCAACGACGGCGTAACCTATGCAGAGGCGTTAAAGGAAGCCCAGCGTCTGGGCTATGCCGAGGCTAACCCTACGGCGGACGTCGACGGCTACGACGCCGCATACAAACTCTCGATTTTGTCGAGCATATCGTTCCACAAAAAAATACCCTTTTCGTGTATCCACCGCGAGGGCATCACGGGCATATCGCCCATCGACATACAGTACGGCAAGAGGTTGGGTTACGTTCTCAAACTGCTTGCGATAGGCAAGAACACGCCCAAGGGCGTCGAAGTCCGCGTTCACCCCGCGTTCATACGCAAAAATCACCCCCTTGCAAGCGTTTCCGACAGCTATAACGCCGTGTATATCACGGGCGACAGCGTGGGCGACGTAATGCTCTACGGCAGGGGCGCGGGCGCAGAACCTACGGGAAGCGCGATAGTGGGCGACGTAATTTACTGCGCAACTCACACCCGTTACAGATATTCGACTTTCGAGAACACCGAGAACGCGAAGCCTTCCACCAAATTCATAAGCAACTTCGGCAGCGTATACTATATAAGAATGAACGCCGAGGACAAGACGGGCGAACTTGCAAAAGTCACGGCTATCCTCTCGAAGTGCGGGATAAGCGTTGCGCAGGTCATACAGGAAGAGTCCGACGCTTCGGGCAACTTCAAAGCCCCCCTTGTGGTAATAACGCACATGACCCGCGAAGAGGCGGTAAACAAGGCTATCTCGGCAATAAACGAAAACTGCGATTCGACCGTAGTCGAGTCGGTAATTCGCGTTGTGTCTTAAAAGCGCGATATCTTAAAAGCGCGTTATATCTAAACACTATGCGGCGCAGTTCAATACCGCATAAGGTATTTATTATTCATTAATAATCTTAAAAAATATTCAAATTGCAGAACACTCTTGCGTTGAACAGCGGTCTACTTATGATAAATTTATACGACAGGTCTACATACGGCAGAAAGCACGGGTTCGTCTATTTGCGCGTCGTCGCAATGGCGTTCTTTTTTCTGTCGCTGTACGCCATGTATTACGTCATAGCGAACATAGTCTCGCAGGCAAACAGCGCAATAATGGCTTTCAGCGACGGCGACTTGGCGAGCATGGTCAAGGCGTTTTCGTCGTTCAAGATAGAGGGGGCGTTCGGCGTCGTCGTTGACCTTTTAAGGAATTTGGGCGCGCTCGTAATTCCCCTTTATTTCATTGCAACAGTAACGTACGTATTAAACCTCAATCGGGGCGACATTATGAAGTCCATCAGGGTCGCCGCAACCATGGCGTTCGTGCTTGCCGTCGTCGAATATTTTATTTACACTATAATTCTCGGCGTCGTTTATGTGCTCGTCGCAAGCATGATGGAATCGGTAAAGGAATTTTACACGGGATTTCCCGAAGGACTGCAAGCGGCGGTGGACGCGGCTATAGCCGTGTTGCAGGGTCACTTCAATCTGCCTTTCGAAAATATGGAAGAGGCGTTGATGATAGCGCAGAACTATATATCAAATCAGGTCAGTCTGATTTTGTTCCGCAACATGCCCACTTTCAACATATTCATAGACCAGTTGCTGTGCCTTTTGCTCTGTCTGTTTTTCTGTTACACTCCCAAATGGGCAAAGACAAAGGGTCGTCTGATATTCTACCGATCGCTCGGCGCGATTCCGATAATGTACATAATAACCGCGTTCACTCTGAACGGGCTTGCGCAGTCGGGCGTTATGGAACCGATAGTCGAGCTGTTGTGCGTGTTCCCGTCAAAAAAGCTGCCGCAGTTCATCTTTATCGGCTGTATAGTCGCGTGCAACCGCTTTTTCCCCGCACGGTCTTTGCGAACCGAGTCGGGAATGACCGTCGTCTACCGCAACAAAAAGGAATACAGGGCGTCGCCATTGGCGTTCGAAACGCACGCCGCAGAAAAAAAGCGCACGCTCGTTTCGGCGATTTATCTCGGCGTAAGTCTGTTGTTGCTGTGCGGCATCGATTTGTGTCTCAGCTTTTTGCCGTTCGCGGCAAAGTGGGGGCTGGGCAAATCCTATTACGCCGTGTTCTGTATCCCGTTCTTGTTCTTTACCGACGTGCGCAGACCCACGCGCAAGATATTCTACACGCTCTTTTCGGTGTTCTACGCGCTCGGAATGGTGGCGGTGGTGGCAATATATATGTTCGTGTAAAGGATCGCCTTTGCATGCGCAAGCCGCGTTTTACACCCGACCGTCGCCCGCACAAAATGTTTTTGAATTTGCTTTTTAAAGCCGCCCGCCCCGCTTGAAAGCGGGGCGGGCGGCTTCTTCAACAAAGGTGAATTATCATATCAAGTGCAACGGATGAGGTAAAAAAAGTAGTTCATATAAATCAACTGTGTTAGAATAGATTT
>CANRDY010000024.1 GCA_947629515.1 uncultured Clostridia bacterium | reverse complement strand
AAGTGGGGCGGGCGACAAGTTTCGAACTTGCTGCCTCCAGAGCCACAATCTGGCGCTCTACCGATTGAGCTACGCCCGCCGTACTTTGGTGCGCCCGGAGAGATTCGAACCCCCGACACACGGCTTAGAAGGCCGTTGCTCTATCCTACTGAGCTACGGGCGCATAGGCATTGGGGGAAAATGCGCGTTCTGCCTTATAAGCGTTGGAGCGGGTGATGGGAATCGGACCCACGCAACCAGCTTGGAAGGCTAGTGTTCTACCATTGAACTACACCCGCATATTTCCTTGTGGGAAACGCAAGAGCCTTTGCACAACTCAATGCTAAAAAATTATATCAAACTAAAAATCGCGTGTCAACTCATTTTGAAAGGGTTTTCGCGACAATTTCAAATAAAAAGGTCGGCGTCCGCGCGAACGCCGCCTTATGCGGTCTTTCTTAATTGTGCAGGTTTGCCGCCGAACCGTTATTTCGTGCGATCCTTCCCCCGTGCGAATTGCTTTTTATTTGCGAACCTTAACGGGGCGAACCGATATTCGATTACACGGTTATTTTATTTGAACCGCCAAGGGGAGCGATCGCAAAAACGTGCGGTTCACGCAAAAATACGTATTTTAATTGTTATCCTGATTTTCGTCTTTGCCGCGCTTTTTTTTGCGCTTGTCGCTCGTTGCGATGTATATGAGGTAGCCCGCCGCCGCAAGGACGAGGGTTACGACCACCAGCACGAGCACGACGGTTTTTACGAGGTCGCCGCTTTGCGGAGCGGGGTCGGGCACGGCGTTGGCTTCGCCCTCCTGCACGGGCGGGAAGTCGAGGTTGGTTATGTAGCCCGAGGGAATGTAGCCCCGCTTGCCAGCCGAGTTTTCGATGAGGTAGAAGTCATATTCGAGCTGCGGGCAGTCGGCGCGGCGGAGCACCGAAAGGACTTTGACTTCGGCTTTGACCGCCTCGGTGTCGTGCGAGAACACGGGGAAGATCTGCGTCGCCCCGCACACGTAGGGCGAGGAATAGGCGTAGTCGTCGGAGTTTATCGTGCTTTGGGGGAAAGTTCCGTCCTGCTTTTCGAGCGAGGCGGGCACGAGGGGGAGGGAGTCGGGCGCGTTCTTTTCAGCCACAAGCCAGCAGTCGTTCCCCACCGCGACTATGCGCGCGTTGCCGCACCTGCACAGGACGATCGCCGAAATCTGCTCCTCCGTCGCCCCCGCGTGGATATAGCTTTGAACGGGGTCGGGGTTGCCGTCCGTTCCGTCGGCGGGGGTGAAGTACTGCGACTCCGAAGTGAGGACGGAGAGGTTTATTTTAAGTCTGCTCGCGCCCGCCGCGATGACGGCGAGTTTGGGCTGAACGAGCGATTCGTTTTCGGGCGAGGTGAGGCTCGAATAGCTGTCGCCCGTGGAGATACGGTTGAGTTTTTCGTAGTCGTCGTATTTTAATGTGACGGCTTCGGGCGAGACCCCGTTGAGGGAGTAAAGGGCGTTTTCGGCAGTCTTTATGACGTAGACCTTTCCCGAATACTCCTTTGCGTTTTTATAGCCCTCGAGGAGCACGGGCGCAGAGTCGTTCGACTTGTCGAGCGCGTACACGGCTTCTTCCTTGGTGTAATAGTTGAAATCGCCCAGCTGAGTGCCGACGAGGGTCGAAGCGGGGTTGGGCTGAAGTTCGCCCGTATGAGGCGTTCCCGAAAATTCCGCGGGCAGAGCCTCGGGGGCGGGGAGTTCGTAAATTACGGGGTCGTCGGCTCTTTTGCAGAGGAACTTGCCGTCGGCATAGTCGAGCTTTTCGACCGCCGCGCCCGCCTCGCAGACCGTGCGGGTGCTGTCTTTCCACATTATTATCTGCGCGCCCTGCGCAAAGCAGTACGCCCCGTCGCCCGATACGGCGTAGTCGGAAAGCGCGGAAAAGGTCAGGGTCTCTTCGATGTCGTCGGGGAACGCCGTTGCGGGGAGAGGTTCGCCCGCCGCCGACGCGCTTAAAACGCCCGAAGAGGCGAACGCGCCCAACGCGCCAAACGTGCATGCAAGCGCGGCGCACAGGGCGATTATCAATGAAGTTGTTTTAAGCCAAATAGTTTTCACGGGAAAATTATACCATACCTTTCGGATAATGTAAACTGTTTGAAATATAAAAAGGTCACACAAAAAATTGACAAATTACCTGCGAATATTTTTAATAAGCACGTTTATTGTCATATTTAGGGTTTATAATCAAGGCGTAAATGTAAACAAACGTTTGTATGTTTGGGAGTTTTAACGAGATGAAGAGCAAGAAGATCCTCAAATTTTACTTTAACGTCGATGATCTTGAAAGGGCGGTCAACTCGCTGATAAGCGCGATCGCCATAAAGTCGTACGACGTATTCAACGACGGCGAAAAGACGGCGGAGAGGATACTTAAACTTGTCGAAGTCAAAAAGGAGCTTGGACGGCTCTGGAACTATCTCGACGGGGTGGTGTCGGGGCTGGACGAAAGGGACGCGGCGACTTTGAAGAATTACGCCTCTATGCGAGGGGGAATTTCGGCGTTGCCGAAGGGGGAGCAGAGGGAAGTGCGGCGCGCCGTCGTCAAGTTCGTGCGGAGGGCGAGGAACGTCGAAAGGTTCGCCGAGGGGCTTGCCGCCGCAAGGGAGTTTTACTGCCTCTATTGAGAATTGAGGGAAAGGCAACGTGGACGTGAGAAAAAGGGAGCGGCTACTTTTTGGCGGGGCGTTTTTTGCCCGAGAAGAAGAGGAAGAACACGGCGGCGAGGGCGAGAAGGGAGACGACCACGCCCACGGTTATTTTGGCGGTGAGGTCGCTTGGGGGTTCTTCGGACTGAGTTTTTTGGGGAATTTCGTTGAGGGGGTAGTCCTCGTTGCCGCCCGCAACATAGCCGAACGCGCCGCCGTACAGCACGTACGAGTAGGTCGCAAGCCCGCTTTCGAACGCGCCGTAGTAAGCGGCGGTGACGGTAATTTCGGAGAGGGCGGGCAGAGAACCCGCGGCGGGCGAGACCGCCTGATAGCGTATGCCGACGGGGTAGACGAGAAAGGGGTTTTGGGGAGCGGTATCGAGCGGGGTGAGCTTTTCTTTGAGGCAGTAGCCCGAAATTGCTTTGTAAATTCCCGAGTCCTCGGCGTATCTCACGCGATACCACTCGCCCTCGTCGCCGAGCAGTTCCACGCAGTATGTATATGGAATGGCAAAAAGCCCGCTCTCCTTAGAGGGTTCGGCGCAGAAATATGCGTCGCGGCAGTCGGCGCGGGCGTAGCGTTTTTCGCCCGCGTCGGTCGAAGTCGCCGCACGCGCGTTAGTTACACGGGGCGAAGAAGTTGCCGCCGCATTTGAACTCAAAGCCCGTGGGGAAGTTACGACCAAATCGAAAGTTACCGCCGAAGCCGAACTTACAGCCGCCGTTGTTGAGATTTCAGCCGCGTTAAAACTTTCAGCCGCAAATGAACTTACGGCAGAGTTTGAACTCAAAGCCCGTGGGGAAGTTACCGTTAAAGCGGGCAACGCGCGGGGGAACGCGCCTATTAAAGCCAAAAGCGCGCACAGCGCAAGCCCCAAAGCCTTCATACTTTGAGATTATAGGGCAAACTTTACCGAAAAACAAGGGAGTTATTGTCGAAAGAGGTCTATGCAGAGAGAAGAGATAATTTTAAGGATAGCCGAAATAGAGGCTGAACTCAAAAAGCGCAGGGGCGGGGACAGGCTTTCGGCGTACAACGCGGGGAGCAAAAAGCACAAAAAGCAGATGGCGTTCCACCGCTCGAAAAAGCGCAACAGGTGGGTGTTCGGGGGGAACCGTTCTGGCAAGACCGAGTGCGGGGCGGTGGAGTGCGTTTGGCTGTTGCGGGGCATACACCCCTACCGAAAGAACAGAAAAGACGTCTTCGGGTGGTGCGTTTCGCTTTCGCAGCAGGTCCAGCGCGACGTGGCGCAGGCGAAGATATTGCAGTACCTTCCCCGCAGGTGGATAGCCGATATAGTTATGCTTTCGGGCAGAAAGGACAGCCCCGCGGGCGGAGTCATCGACCAGATAAAGATAAAAAACGTGTTCGGGGGAATATCGACGCTCGGCTTTAAGAGCTGCGATCAGGGGCGAGAGAAATTTCAGGGCACGAGCCTCGACTTCGTGTGGTTCGACGAAGAGCCGCCCCGCGACGTATACGAGGAGTGCGTGATGCGCGTTATGGACAAACGGGGGGATATATTCGGCACGATGACCCCACTTAAAGGTCAGACGTTCATCTACCGCGAGATATTTCTGAACGAGAGGAAGAACCCCGAGATCTGGTACGAGTTCATGAGCTGGGAGGACAACCCCTTTCTCCCCAAAAAGGAGATAAAACTTTTGGAGGGGGCGTTGCCCGAAAGCTCGCTCGACGCGCGCAAGTTCGGCAAATTCTCCGGGGGCAAGGGGCTTGTGTACCCCGAGTTCGACGAGAGCGTGCACGTAATAAAGCCCTTTGCCGTGCCGTGCGAATGGCAGGACGTCATCTCGATAGACCCGGGGCTCAACAACCCACTTTCGGCGCATTGGTACTGCGTGGACTGGGACGGGAACGTGTACGTGGTGGCGGAGCACTTCGCGGCGGGAAAGGACATAGATTTCCACGCCGACGCCATAAAAAAGATCTGCGCAAAGTTGGGGTGGAAGAGGGACGCGCAGGGCAGGGTGCACGCCCTTATCGACAGCGCGGCGGGGCAGCGGACGCTCTCTTCGCCCAAGTCGGTCGCCGAGCTTTTCGCCGAGAGGGGTATAGTTGTAAACACCCGCGTGAACAAGGACGTGTTTGCGGGCATATGCGCCGTTAAGAGCTATCTTAAAAGGGACAACGGGGGCGGGAATTTATACATATTTTCGGACTGCGCGAACATGATAGAGGAGTTCAAAGGCTACTTCTGGGCGGAGGGCGACGCGCCCGTAAAGCGCGACGACCACTGCATGGACGAGCTGAGATATTACATTATGTCGCGCCCGCACGCGCCGACAGGCGCAAGGCAGTTGCCGCCCACCCTTTCGGACAAGCTCAGAAGGATAAAAAAACTCAAAAACAAAAAGGGGGTATGACCAAAAAGGGGGGTGTGAGTTATAAAAGAGGACGAAAGCGTTAAAGAGGCGCTCGTAAAGTGCGCCACGGGCATAACTTCGAGCGAGACCGTAGAGGAGTTCGCCGTTGAAAACGGGGAGCTGGTGCTCGTCAAAAAAAAGGTGACAAAGCGCGAAATACCGCCCGACATAAAGGCGGTGAAGATGCTTTTGGACGGCGGCGACGAGGCGACGGACGAGGAACTCGAAGAGGAAAAACTGAGGCTTACTCAAATGTTAAAGGAGAAAAATTTTGAATAACGACGCAAATTTGACGGCAGAAGAGCGGCTGTGCAGAGAGGTCGAAGAGGACTTTAAGCTGCGGCAGTCCGAGCGCAGGGAATACGAGAGGGCGTGGCAGCTCAATCTCAACTTCAACGCGGGCAAACAGTACTGCGGGCTTGACCTCTACGGCGAGATCTGCGAATATCCGAAAACTTACGAATGGGAACAGCGGAGGGTGTTCAACCACATCGCGCCCGTAGTCGACACGCGCCTTTCGAAGCTCTCGCGGGTGCGCCCCGTGCTGGCGGTCAGAGCGGCTTCGTCCGACGAGCGCGACAGGCGTTCGGCGTTCATCGCCTCGTCGATACTCTCCTGCGTGCAGGAAGACGGCGATTGGGACGGAGTTATAAGCGAGGCGTGCGCGTGGTCGGAAACGTGCGGAACGGCGTTCTACAAGATAATCTGGGACGAGCGTTCGGGAAAGGTCGTCGGCGCGAAAGAGGACGGGGGAAAACTCAGCGAGGGCGACGTTCGCCTTGCCGCCGTCTCGCCCTTCGAAATATACCCATATTCGCTGTATATCGAGGATATCCGCATGCAGCCGAGCATTATCCACGCAAAAGCCGTGCCCGTGGACGACATATTCGAGATGTACGGCGTAAGGCTCGCGGGGAGCGATATCCGCGGCATATCCCGCGACCTTTTGCACAGAACCGCCGACAACGGGAGCGGTTCGAACGCGGGTTTGAAAACGGGTTCGAACGCGGGTTCGGGCAGCGGTTCGATAAAAAGCGGAGCGGGGAATAACGCGAACGCGGGGAGTTCGGCAAGGGAAAAAGCGGGGTACGGCGACGGCGCGGTCGGCGGCGACGGGCGCAACTACGAGAAGGTGATAGAGCGGTACGAAAAGCCCGACTCGACCCGCCCCAACGGCAGGCTTACCATAGTTGCGGGGGGAAAGCTGCTCTTCGACGGCGATCTGCCCTACGTAAACGGCAGCAACGGCACGAGGGAGTATCCCTTCGTCAAGCAGACTTCCTTTCCCTCGCCCGGTAAGTTCTTCGGTTCGAGCGTGATAGAGCGGCTCATTCCCATTCAGCGGGCGTACAACGCCGTAAAGAACAGAAAGCACGAGTTTCTGAACCGCATTTCGATGGGAACGGTAGCCGTGGAAGAGGGCTCGGTAGACTGCGACGAGCTTGCCGAGGACGGGCTTGCCCCCGGGAAGATAATAGTCTACCGTCAGGGCTGTACGCCGCCCTCTATGCTCTCTTTGGGGAGCGTGCCCGACGAGTTCTACCGCGAAGAGGAAAAGCTTTTGAAGGAGTTTTCGGGAATATCGGGGACCAACGGCTTTTCGGACGACGCGGCGAGCTTTGCGGGGATAACCTCGGCGACGGGGCTTCAGCTCATCATAGAGCAGGACGACGCGCGGCTGAACACGGCGTACGCCTCGCTCAAACGCGCCGTAAAAGAGGCGGGCAGGCAGGCGTTGAGGCTGTATAAGCAGTTCGCGGGCGAAGTGCGCCTTTTGAAATTTTCGAACGGCGGCGACCAAAAAGCCCCCGTTTTGTTCAAAGGGAGCGACATATCCTCCGACGACGTAGTGCTCGAAGCCGACAGCGAGCTCAATATGACACCCGCGCAGAAGCGGACGGTCATTTACGAGCTTATGGACAGAGGGCTGTTCAAGGAGGGCGGAGACATGACGGCTTCCGCCAGAAAAAAACTTTTGACGGCTCTCGGCTACCCCACGCTTGCGCCCGAGCGCGACGTGGAGGAACTGCACCGCGCCCGCGCAAGGAGCGAAAACGACGCGATGAAAAAGGGCGAGCGCGCCGTAAAGGAGTACGACGACCACGCCGCGCACATCGAAGAACACACGGCGTTTTTGCTCTCGGAAGAGCTTGAAAAGGGCGCGGAGGAGAGAATATCCAACCACATAAAGGAGCACGAAAGAATGTTGAAGGGGGAAGAAAATTATTGAAAAACTCAACACGTATTGATATTTTGACAAACGGAAACGGAAACGGAAAAAAGGACAACCAAACGCAGATTGTCGGCGCGGCGGATACCGCGAAGGCGGGCAAAAAGAGTTGTGCCGCGGGGGCGTTCGGCAAGTTTTCGAGCGCGCAGGCCCTTCTTTCCGCTTATGAAAGTCTCGAAGCCGAATTCACCCGGCGCAGCCAAAGGCTGAAAGAGCTTGAAGAAAAGAACAAGGCGCAACAGCCCTCTTTTACCGTGACGGGGGCGGGGGAGAGCGCAGTCCCCGCTTCTTCGCAGAGCAAGGCGACGGAAAGCGTTAAAGCGACGGAAAGCGTTGAAAAGTTGCCTGCGGGAGATTTGCCGCAAGTTTTGCCGGCAGATATGTCGGGAGAACCGTCGGAAGTCCCGATCGGGGAACTTACCGAAGTTCCGACGGGAGAACTTAACGGACAGCCGACGGCGGAACTTATAAAAGAACCGACCGAAGCACTTGCCGAAGAGCCGACGGAATTGCCCGAAAGCAACCCGGAGGAACAGCCCGAAAAGGGTATGCAAACCGAGAGAAAAGCAACAACGCCCGACCGATCCGCGCAACAACCCGCGCAAACCGCGGAGCAGACCGCGCGGGAAGAAGCACCGCAAACCGAAAAGGCGCAACAAACCGAAGAGCTTATAAAAGCGCAGACGATTGCACCGACGGGCGGGGCGGGCGGACTCAGCGAAGAGCAGAAGCGAGCCGTCATAGAGGAATATCTTATGGCGGTCGCGGAGGGGAAGTGCGTGCCCCTTACGGCGGGCGGCGTTGCCTTGACCGCTCCCCGAAAAACTCCCGCAAGCATAAAGGAAGCGGGAGCGTTGGCAAAAAACTTCTTAAAATCAAATAAAAATTAAAGGAGAAAACAATTGATAACCATTGAAAATGCCGACAAGGCGTTAAAGGATTACTACTTACAGGCGGTCTCCGCCCAGCTCAACGAGGGGATATCCCCCTTCTTTTCGGCGATAGAAAAGAACTCGGACAACGTTACGGGCAAGGACGTTAAAATTTCGATAGTCCGCGGCAACTGCGGCAACGTGCTCGCCTGCGCCGAGGACGCCGATCTTCCCGATCCCTACAAGAACAGATATCTTTCGATAACCGTTCCCCTCAAAAACATCTACGGCAGAATAGAGATAAGCGACAAGGCTTTAAGGGCTTCCCGCGACAGCTCGGGGGCGTTCATCAACCTTTTGAACGCCGAAATGGAAGGGCTTATCGCCAGCGCGAAGCACAACTTCGGGCGCATGCTCTTCGGCGACGGTTCGGGCTTTTTGTGCAACATAACCGACCACACCGACGCGGAACTTACGGTCGACTCCGTCAAGGACTACTTCGTCGGCATGCAGGTCGACGTTCAGCCCAAGGGCGGCGGCGAAGAGGGCTTGGGCGTTTACGTGACGGGCATCGACAAGAGCGCGGGCAAAATTACCATAAGCGAGGAAGTTATCGAGCCTTTGAGGGGCGGAACTATGACCGTTCACGGCGCAAAGGGCAACGAGCTTACGGGGCTGGGGGCTATCTTCGGCTCGGAGGAACTTTACGGCTACAAAAAGACCGAAGAGGGCTATTTCGCTCCCTATATCGGGGACGCGGGCGGTTCGCTCACCGAGGAGAAGCTGTGCGACGTTATAGACTACATGGAGGAGAACTTCAACTCCAAAATAAACATGATCATATGCTCTTATAAGACGAGGAAGAAGATCGCCGACCTCATAGCGGGCAACCGCCGCGTGGTCAACAGCATCGACGCGCGCACGGGCATTGGCGCGGTGACCGTGAACGACGTTCCCGTATACGCCGACAAGTTCTGCCCCGAGGGCGAGATATTCTTCGTGAACACCGAGGATTTCTGTTTAAGTCAGCTGTGCGACTGGGAATGGCTCGAGGACGAGAGCGGAAAAATTTTGAAGCAGATCCCCGGCAAAGCCGCTTACGGCGCGACCCTTGTAAAGTACGCCGAGCTGGTGTGCAAAAAGCCCTGCGGGCAGGCTATGCTCAAAAATATTTAAGCCTATGAAGATAAAAGACGTCGTTATAAGAACGCTCAGATACGCGGGACGGGACGACGTTGCGGACGTTCTCGACTCGGGCGGTCAGCCCGACGGGGAAGGTGGCGACGCGGCGCGCGTTGCGCTGTACTGCGTCAACGCCGCCGAGGACGAGCTGGCGCGCTACTATATGCCCCTCGTCCGCCGCGACAGTCTGCACTCCGTATCGGGCAAGTTCCTCTTTTCAAAATTTTCGCGCACGCCCGTAAAACTTCTCAAAGTGTACTCGGGCGGAAAGGAGCGCGACTATCAAAAAATTGAGGGCGGCATATATCTCGACTATAAGGACATCGAGGTCGAATACTACTTCGCCCCCGACAGAAAGGAGTTGGGGGGAGACAGCGACTTCGGCGACGGGACGGGGGAAAACCTGCTTGCGCTGGGGGCTGTTGCCGAGTTCTTCCTTATATCGGGAGAAGCCGAACTTGCCGAGGCGTGGAACAAGAAGTACCGTGCCGCGGTGGACAGAGCGTTGAACTTCAAAAAGAAGGCGGGCATACCGCCGAGGAGATGGGTGTGATGGGCGAAGTTGCCTCAAACGCGTTAAAAGAGGGCGTAATATACCCCGTCGAATGCGTTTTGCGAGAGGGCAGACTGCTCCCCGCGCTCGGCGGAAAAAAGACGGCAAGCACCGTTCCCGCCGACATAACGCGGGCGTTTTACAACAAGACGGGCGGCTTTTATTGCGCCTTTTCGAAGAACGGGCTGTGGGTATCGTTAAACGGCACAAGGTTCGTTTCGGCTTCGGGCAAGCCGTCGGACGGGGCGTTCCTCATAGAGGACACCTTCGGCGGCGTTGCAAAAGCCCTTGCCGTGTACGGGACGGAGTGCTGCGAGCTAAAAGACGGAACGTTTATGCAGAAGTCCTTTGCGGGGAACATAACGGGCGGAACTATGAAGAGCGGCAGACTGTTCGGCGTCAGCCTTTCCGATCCTTTGAAAATTTGCTGGTCGGGAGAGGGCGGCACGGACGATTGGCAGGAGGGCATTTCGGGCGCGGGCTGGGCGAGAGTTTCGCCCGAGTTCGGAAATGTGCTCGCGCTCTTCAACGCGGGCGAGCGGATAGCCGCCGTAAGGGAGAGGGGGATAACCTTTATGAAGGCGGGCGGCACGCCCGAGAACTACTCCTTTACGGGCGACATACCCACGCCGCCCATAGCCGCGGGGACTTGCGCCATGGTCGGGGAGAGGCTCTTTTTCTTTGCGGGAGAGGGGCTTTACTGCCTTGAAAACAGCTCGGTAAAGCCCGTTGGTTCGCGCATATTCGCCGACGTATCGTCGCCCGACGGGTGTTCGGTGAGGGACGACCGCTACTACGTGCTTGCGGGCGTTTCGAAAAAGCTGGGGCGGAGGGTAATGTGGCAGTACGACTGCGAGAGCGGAGAGACTTACGCCATCGACGCCCCCGCCCGCGCCCTCGCCTGCGGGGAAAGGCTGTTCGCCTACTGCGCCGACGGGAGCAGTTACGAGCTTGAAGAGGCTTCCTCTCCGTCGTGTTATATCGGCGGGCTGGACTTCGGTTCGGCAAAGAGGAAAGTTCTCACCCGCATAGAGGTGGAGTGCGACGGCGAAGTCGAAGCCGAGATCTCCAACGGGAGCATAAGCCGTAAGGTGACGGTAAAGGGCGCAAGACAGGTGCATATGCGCGGGGTGAAGTTCTCGCTCAAACTGTCGTTTGGCAAAGCCGTGCGCTCGGTAAAGGCGTATGCGGAGGTGTGAATGGTCTTTGACATTTTAGACCTTTCCGAAAGGGAACTTAGCGAACTTTCGGTGGTGCAGATGCAGCTTTTAAGGAGCGCGCAGAAGAAAAAGAACGAGTTGCAGTTCAAGATGGAACGCGACATAGAGCTGTTCGAAAAACTGCTTTTAACCGACGGAATGGACGACAGCTCGCTCCTCGAACAAAAGCGCGTGGAGCTTGAGGCGCAGTACGAGTACGACGTGGGAATAATACGCGAACAGCTCGAGTATTCCTTAAAGATAAACGATCCTTACCCCGGAGAGGACGAGGATCAGTCGCAGGTGGGGTACGTCGTGGACTATTCGCTGCCGTACATCGACAGATACGCCATAGTAAAGCAGTACTACCTTGCGATAGAGGACCCCGCCGAGAGAATGAACCAATACGGCGCGGACGACGTTGCAAGGCGTTACCTCGGAAGCTACTACACAACTTTATACAACGTTTTGTACCAATACAGCCAATAAGGGCGGTAACAGCCCGAAGGGTTTTTTAAGGGCTTGCAAGCCCCGAGGGAGCGGCGACCGCCCGCAAAAGGCGGTCGTTGCCCCAAGCGACTTGCGGGAAAAACGCAGGGGGCGGCGCGGAAATTTTCCGCGCCGCCCTTTTTCACTTTACAACCCGCGCTTATTTTGTTATAATTTTTGCGTATGGAGATCGCCGAAGGCTGGAAAGACTACAAGATAATAGCGACCGCAAACGGAATGAAGCTCGAAAGGTGGAAAGACGTCGTGCTCCTCCGCCCCGACCCGCAGGTCATATGGAAGGGCGAGGACCTTTCGCTCCGAGGGGGAATACACGCCGTGTACAGGCGTTCCTCTTCGGGGGGCGGAAGCTGGGAAAAACGCGCGCCCTTTCCCGACGAGTGGACGGTGAGCTATAAAGACCTCACCTTTAAGGTCAAGCCCATGGGCTTCAAGCACACGGGGCTGTTCCCCGAACAAGCCGTCAATTGGGATAAACTGCGCGCGCTCATTTCCGCCGCGCTCGCTTCGCCCCAAAATTCGCCCCAAGGTTCTTCCCTCGGTTCGGGTAAAGGATCGCAAGGCTCGCGGGGTTCGGACGAAAATTCGCAAAATCCCCCCCAAGGCTCGCAGGGTTCGCCCCAAAATTCCCCCCGAAAGGAGATAAAGGTTTTGAATTTGTTTGCCTACACGGGCGGGGCTTCGGTCGCGTGCGCAAAGGCGGGCGCGCTCGTCACGCACGTCGACGCCGCCAAGGGCATGGTCGAGCGGGCGGGGGAGAACGCAAGGCTTTCGGGCGTGGACAGGGGCATACGCTACATCGTGGACGACTGCTCCAAGTTCGTCGCGCGGGAGATAAGGCGGGGCAACCGCTACGACGGAATCATAATGGACCCCCCGAGCTACGGCAGAGGACCGGGCGGAGAGACGTGGAAGATAGAGGACGACCTTTTCGGCTTTGTAAAGGAGTGCTCCAAACTGCTCTCCGAAAAGCCCCTTTTTATGCTCATAAACAGTTACACCACGGGTTTACAGCCCGCAGTCATAAGCAACATATTAAAGCTCGCTCTCGCTCCGTTCAGGGGCGAAGTCAAAGCGTACGAAGTGGGGATAGCCACCGAAGAGGGCATACCCCTGCCGTGCGGGGCGAGCGGACTTTTTACGGGTGAGGGTTATGGAGACTGACGAACTCAACATCTTATACGAGGACAACCACATAATAGTCGTGCTCAAACCGCGCGGCGTGCCCTGCTGCCCCGACGGGAGCGGCGACGACAGCCTTTTCGACTGCATAAAGCGGTACATTAAGGATAAATATCAGAAGCCCGGGAACGTATATTTAGGGCTTGTGCACCGCCTCGACAGACCGACGGGCGGGGTCATGGTCTTTGCCAAAAGCTCCAAGGCGGCGGCAAGGCTTTCGGAAAAGATGAGAAGCGGCGGGTTCTCGAAAAAGTACTTCGCCGTGCTCGCGGGCGTTCCCCAAAAGGACGAGGGCGTTCTGCGCAATTACCTCAGAAAGAACTCCGTAAACAACACCGTGTACGTGTGCACCGAGAGCGAAGAGGGGGCGAAGTTCGCCGAGCTTGCGTACAGGATAGTCGAAAAGCGCGAGGGGCTTGCCCTTGCCGATATAACCCTGCACACGGGCAGAACGCATCAGATACGCGTGCAGACGGCGGCGATAAACTGCCCCGTATACGGCGATATGCGCTACGGGGGCGAAAAGGCGATAAAGGGCAAACTCGCCCTTTGGGCGTACTCCATCGCGTTCGCGCACCCCACCTCGGGCGAGGCGTTGAGGTTCATAATAGAGCCGCCCGCCGACGAAATTCCGTGGAAATACTTTTCATTTTTGTCGGGTAAGGGCAAAAGTTATATTTAATGGGGTTCAAACTTATTGACAAAGACCTTTATAATATTGTAAAATAAACGGGATCTGCAAAAAAAAGTTTTGATATAAACGCGCGCACAGCGCGGGAACGCTTTAAAAGAGCTTAAATGTCAGATTAAAAGAGCTTAAATGTCAGACGGCACGGTAAAAGATATGAAGACTGTACAAAATTTCAAATTGAAAATAGTTCTCATCTTCGCGCTTGCGGCGGTAATTCTCGCAATGCTCGGCGGAGTTATAGGCATACACACGGCGAACGCTCTGAGGAACGTTACGGTAAACGGCGAAAGCATGTTCTACGTCTCGGGAAGCGCGGACGTGTGGGCGCACAGGGTCGCGGGCGAGACCGCCGAGGACGAAAGTTTTTACACCATGTTCGCCTTTGCGTACGATTCCGACTCGGTAAATTACAGGCGCAACCTCGCATACAGGTGGTTCTATAACGCCGCCAACGACGAGGGAATCGAAGAGGGCGACAGAACGGCGCGGAAAGCCGCGGGCAACTTCAACCTCAAAATAGGCTTCGAGGGCGTAGATTTCACCCGCTTTGTAATAACTTTCGAATCTCAGCAGTACACCCAGACCGACGACGGCAAGTCGCAGAACTTTATAGCGTTCGTACCGTCGGCAACCGAAAACAAGATACAGGTCATAATAACTGACAACAAAAAGGCGTTGGACGCGCCCGTGACGGGCGAGACCGCGGAGAACGCGGAGGGCGACGAAGAGGGCGAACCTCTGCCCGCACCCGCCGAACAGCTCCTCGACCCCGACTATATCTCGATAGATTTCGAGTACGCGGGCGGGGGCGAATATGCCGTTAAAGTGGGCAATTACGATCCCGAGACGGGTGCCGTAAAGACCGAAACGCAGGCGGAGGGTTCTTTCAAAAACATAGGCGGAACGTTTGCACAGCAGGTCAACTCCTCCACAAAGCCCGTAACGCCCCTTTCGTTCAAGGCGTTCATGCCCAAGACCGAAAATTCAAGCGCAACGCGCGCAAAGATGGCTCTCTACGAGATGAACGGGCAGTCGTTCCTTCTTTCGTCTACCTCTTCGTATCCCATCGAGACCCAGCAACTTGGCGATTACAACTACTACACGGGCGGACAGGTCAACGACGAAACGCCTCCCGTGCTCTGCCTCGGCAAGGGCGTGCCCTTTATAAAGAGCGGAAACGAAATTTCCTTTGACTATACGGTAATAGACGTGCTCGCGCAGTCGCCCAGCGCGGAGACCTCGTACTTCATTCTGAGCAACACCCAGCTCGACGATACGGCGTTCAACCCCGACAAGTACCTCAAAGAGGGGCTATACAGAAAGGTGACCGACGCGGACAACCAATACATGATAGTTCACCACGGCGAACACTTCCTGCCCGCGGACGTTAACTGCGGCGAGGCGTTCGGCGAGGGCGCGCAGTTCGGCAAGAACGGTTTAGACCCGCAGGGGGCTGTTAAGGTGTGCGTAAAGATAACCGACACCAACTCCTCGGGCGGGCAGTCGGCGTACGTGCTCCTCGACTGGTACGCCGACGAAGAGTACCTTCTGACGGTGACGAGCAACGGCACGCCCTATAACTACCTTGCGATAGCCGACGACGACAAGGGGGCTTCGTACAACTATGACCCGACCGCCGAATACACCGACGCCGACGAAAATTCGTACACGGGCTTCGAGGCTCTTGTAAAGGAATATCAGGATAAAGTTACGGAAGCGGCAAAGGACCTTAAAGCGGGATCGCAGAACTACTTTTATCTGCCCTCGCCCGAAAAGCTCCTTTCGGACAACGCCTCGGCTTACGAGGACATGACCTATTCCATATACTACTATAACGGTTCACAGCAGACCGACTCATCCAACGCATACAATCAGCTCAGCTTCCCCTTGAACGCGGCGGGCAAGTACGAATTTGCCATCTACGCGGCGGACGCGGCGGGCAACGACATGCGCTACACCGACGCCGACAGCGGCGAGGAAAAGACCTTTACGGGTTCGGACATGTGGACCATGTACGAGGACGAGGACGAAGAGGGCTTCGACAAGTATCTCCCCTGGTTCACGTTCACGGTAGAGGCTTCCGAAATTTCGGTGGAAGACCCCGGCGAACAGGATACGGCTTATGTGGGAACGCAGTACACGGTGGACGCTTTCGACGTCAACGGCGTTTCGACAAAGACCGAGTACACGCTGTACCTCTTCAACAACGAGCTGTACTATGACGACCCCGACGGCGGCAACGGCAAAGCCCTCACCTACGAGGAGTTCATGGCGCAGAAGGACGACCTCATCGCCAACCACAGGGAGTGGTTCACGATTATTCAGGACGTCACCGAAGCGGGCGAGGAGAGCGACGCTTACGAGAAGTGCTCGGAGTACGAGTGGAACGCCTCGGCGCGCACCTTTATCCCCCGCGACGAAAACGCGTTCTACCTTGTCGAGTGCAAGGTGTCGAGCACCGAGGACAACAGAACGCCCGTAGTCAAGTACATGGGCATAGCCGCCTCGGCAAGCCCCCGACCCATCGCGGGCGAGGACAACTGGTTCGCCGACAATATGACCTCGGTCATACTGCTCTCGATAGCGGGCGCGGCGCTTGTGGGAATTGTGCTGCTGCTCGTCATAAGACCCAAGGACAAGGGCGACATCGACGAGGTGTTCGAGGCTGAAAAAAACACCAAAAAGGCTAAAAAGAAATAAGCGTTGAATAAAATTTCGTTTATGTTCTGCGCGGGCGTACATTGCGCCCGCGCTTAATATTTGCAGTTGATTTCCTGCTTTTTTGCCCCCTGCCCCGACCCTCCCCCTTCGCCTGCGAGGGGGGAGAAACGAAGAGGGGGGAGCGTTCTTTTTAATAACGCTGTTTTTTTGTGCAAAAAAAGGCTCTCCGCGGCGGAAATTTCCGCCGCGGACTTTACAAATTATACAAAATATGGTATAATCAAAAAGTAAGTTTTCACAAAATGTGCGCCCGCCGAGGTGTCGGGCGAGCGAAAAAAAGGTTTGGATATGGATAAAAAACAGCATTACAACGCCGACGACCTTAAAATTCTCGAAGGTCTCGAAGCCGTGCGCGTGCGCCCCGGTATGTATATCGGTTCTACGGGCGTAAACGGTCTGCACCATATTTTATGGGAGATAGTCGACAACGCCGTCGACGAGGCGGCAAACGGTTACGCCGACGAGATAAAAGTTACCCTGCACGCCGACGGTTCGGCTTCGGTCGAGGACAACGGCAGGGGCATGCCCACCGACGTCAATTCCAAGGCGGGAATGAGCGGGGTGGAAGTCATCTTCACCAAGCTCCACGCGGGCGGCAAGTTCGACTCCGAAAACTACGCCTTTTCGGGCGGTCTGCACGGCGTGGGCGCGTCGGTCACAAACGCCCTTTCCAAATGGTTAAAAGTCGAAGTATATCGCGGAAACGTGTTCAAAATGTCCTTTTCGTCATATTTCGACAAGGCTAAAAAGAAGTGGATGTGCGGCATACCCGACGCGCCGCTTACCGATACGGGCGTAAAAGCCTCAAAAAAGGGCACGTTCGTGCATTTTATGCCCGACTCCGAAGTTTTCGAAACGGTCGAGTGGAACTACGACACCGTGTTCAAACGCTTAAAAGAACTCGCATTTTTGAATAAAGGCGTAAAGATAAGCCTTGCCGACGAGCGCGAGGTCTACTCCGTGCAAAAGGACGAGGACGAAGAGGGGAACGAGAGGGAGATAAAGGTAAAAGAACCCCCGCGCGAACCCGTTACGTTCTGCTACGAGGGCGGGTTGAAGGACTTTGTGAAGTACCTCAACGACGGGCAGACCCCGTTATATTCCGAACCGCTCTATTATTCGGACGTAAAGGACATTCAGGTGAAGGGCGCGCCCGCGGGCAAGATAAAGATAGAATTCGCGCTCGCCCACACAAAGGACGACAGCGAGAGCCTTTTCTCGTTCGTAAACAACATTTCAACCGTCGAGGGCGGCTACCACGAGACGGGCTTCCATTCGGGGCTTTTGAAGGCCGTCAACGACTATGCGAGGGCGAACGGCTTTTTGAAAGCCAAAGACCCCGCCTTTATCGCAGACGACATAAAAGAGGGGTTGACGGCCGTTCTCACCGTCAAGCTCGCCAACGTCGAGTTCGAGGGGCAGACCAAGACCAAACTCGGCAACCCCGAGGTGAAAGCCCCCGTCGAGCAGACGGTAATAGAGGGCATGCAAAAACTGCTTGCGGTGAGGGGCAACAAGTCGGTGTTCGACGAAATAGCCAAAAAGGCTAAGTTCGCCGCCGACGACAGAATAAAGCACCGCGCCGAGAGGGACGTAGCCAAGGCGGCAAGCGAGAACGACGGGCTCAACCTTGTGGGCAAGCTCGCCTCGTGTTCGGGCAAGAACCCCGACATGAACGAGCTGTTCATAGTCGAGGGCGACTCGGCGGGCGGCACGGCAAAGCAGGCGCGCGTAAGGCAGTATCAGAGTATTCTGCCCCTTCGCGGCAAGCCGTTGAACGTTCAGAAAAAGAGCGCGTTGCAGGCGTTGCAGAACGAGGAGATAAAGACCATGATCTCGGCGATCGGCGCGGGGTTCAACCGCTCGTTCGACGTCTCCAAAACCAATTACAAAAAGGTCATAATACTCTCGGACGCCGATCAGGACGGCATGCATATAAGGTGCATACTTCTGACCTTTTTCTTCAAGTATATGCGCGATTTGGTCAACGCGGGGTTCGTCTACATAGGTATGCCGCCCCTCTACAAGGTTTACAAAAAGGACGTCACCGAATACGCCTACGACGACGCGGAGCTTGACGAGAAGATAAAAAAAGTGGGAAAGGGCTACCAGCTCCAACGCTACAAGGGCTTGGGCGAGATGTCCGCCGAACAGCTGTGGGACACCACCATGAACCCCGCCACCCGCAATTTAATTCAGGTCACGGTCGAGGACGCGGCGGAAGCGGCGAGCGTAATCGAAATGCTCATGGGCGACAAGGTAGAGGGCAGAAAGGACTTTCTTGCGCAGAACGCCAACTTCAACAAGGTGGACGGCTTTATCGAGCGCGTCAACTTCAACAAGGAGAGAAAGGAGGTTGACGACTGATGGCTAAAAAGAGCAGCGGAGTGCAGACTTCAATACCTCAGGGCAACGTGTACGTTCAGCCCATAGAGCAGGTGATGCCCCAATCGATGCTCCCCTATGCGGAGTTCGTCATTTTGGACAGGGCGTTGCCGAGGGTCGAGGACGGGCTTAAACCCGTTCAAAGGCGCATACTCTTCACCATGGCGGAAATGGGGCTTACCCCCGACAAGCCGCACAAAAAATCGGCGAGGATAGTCGGCGACTGCATGGGCAAATATCACCCCCACGGCGACAGTTCGGTGTACGACGCAATGGTCAGAATGGCTCAGCCGTTCAACATGCGAATGACGCTCGTCAACGGTCACGGCAACTTCGGCTCGGTAGACGGCGACCCCGCCGCCGCCATGAGATACACCGAAGCGCGGCTCGAACCGCTCGCAATGGAACTATTAAAAGACATCGATAAAGAGACCGTGCCCTTTTCGTTCAACTTCGACGATTCGCTCCTCGAACCCGATATTCTTCCGGGGCGGTACCCCAACCTGCTTGTAAACGGGGCGAACGGAATTGCCGTGGGGCTTGCCACCAACATTCCCACGCACAATTTGGGCGAGGTCATAGACGGCTGTTGCGCGTATATCGACAACCCCCGCATATCGCTTGCGGAGATGATGAAAATTATCCCCGGTCCCGACTTTTCGACGGGCGGCTACGTAATAGCCAACGAGCTTAAACAGGCGTACGAGACGGGCAAGGGCAAGATCACCCTCCGCGCAAAGTACTCGGTGGAGCAGGGCGACTACGGCAAAAAGCTCATAGTCATAACCGAACTTCCCTACCAGACCAACAAAGCCGAACTTCTTAAAAAGATAATGCTCCTGCGCGAGGAGAAAAAGATACTCTCCGACAGCATTTCGGACATAGTAGACGAAAGCGATCGCACGGGCATGAGGGCGGTCGTCGCCGTCAAAAAGGACGCCGACGTAGACGCCGTTTTGCAACTGCTCTTCAAGTACACCGATTTAGAGTGCACTTTCGGCATAAACATGGTCGCCATAGCGGGCGGAAAGCCCCGACAGCTCGGGCTTTTGGACATGATGAAGTACTACGTCCGCTATCAGCAACAGGTGGTTTTGCGCCGTTGCAAGTTCGAACTGCGCGAGGCTGAGGCGCGTTGCCACATACTCGAAGGGCTGATAATAGGCGTGCACAACGTGGACAGGGTCGTAAAAATAGTGCGTTCCTCCGAGAACACCGCCGCCGCGCGCAAGGCGTTGATGGAGGAGTTCTCCCTCTCCGAAAAGCAGGCGCAGGCTATCCTCGATTTAAGGCTCGCCCGTCTTGCCAAGCTGGAGATAGAAAAGCTCGAAGAGGAGTACCGACAGTTACAGGCAAGGATAAAGACGCTCAAAGAGATAATCGCCGACAAGGACAAACAGTTCGCGATAGTCAAGTCGGAGATGAGGGAGATAAAGAACAAGTACAAAAGCCCCCGCCGCACCGTTATAGTCGGCTCGGACGGTGACATAAACGTCCGCCGCGCCGACATCAAAAAAGAGGTGGCAAAGTGGGCGGTCTGTCTCACCGCCGCGGGCACTTTGAAACTGCTCGAACGCGACGAGTACGACGACCACTGCCGCGACAAGATAGCCGCCAACGCCCCTCTTTCCAATATAATAAAGGACGTGTCGTTCTGTTCGGGAAGCGGGGAGTTCATCGCGTTTACCAACTTCGGCAACTGCGTGCGCATACGCCTTTCGGAGTGCGAGCCGTGCGCCTATAACCACGCGGGCGTAAAACTTGCCTCGCTTGCCGAAGGCGTCGCAAAGGGCGAACTGCCCGTAAAGGTGTTCGCGTTCGACGCCGTTCCCGGGGGCGATCTGCTCTTCTTTATGTCCGACGGCGCGGTAAAGCGCACGGCGTGGTCGGAATACGACGTATCCAAGCGCGTATATCAGGCGGCAAAATTGAAAGACGGGGCGGAGGTCATAAACGTCGAACAATACGTCGACGACCCCGAAAGTTTTGTTGTGAGCATAACGTTAAGGGGGCTTGCCGCCGTATACGAAAAGAAAGAAATTCCCGTGCAGGGCAGAATTTCGGGGGGCGTTCGGGGCACGACGCTCGCGGGCGACGACCGCGTTGTTTCGGCAATGCAGACGACGGGCGTGGGCGAAGCCGTAATAGCTACGTCGGGCGGGCTTTTCAAGCGCGTTGCCGTGTGCCGCTTCGACGTCTGCCGCAGGGGCGTAAAGGGCATTATTGCCGTCGAGACGAGGGTCGGAAAGGAGCGGTTCGAAGTTATCTTTGCCGACGCCGTGACCATTCCCTATAAACTCGCGATAGTAGACGGCGAAAAGCGGGTGTTCGAAAAGGACACCGAGGACATAACCATTCAGACCCGCAACACCCGCGGCGACCGCTTGGCGGGAATAGAGAGCGTTGCGCAGGTCGTTGCCATGAAGCACCGCAGCGATTATGATGGGGGGAACGAGCAACTTAAAATTTAACTCCCGTTAAACTTCGTATATACGTCGCATAACATTGTCGCGCTCCGCTTTTGCTCGGTAAGGCTAACGCCTTCGGTACGACACTTACGTCATTGTAAGCTCCTATCGCAAAATCCGCGCGCTCCTTGCATAACTCGCATCTCCGAAGTTTCTAACTTCGTTCGGGCAATTTACTTCGTTCAAGCATTTCTAATATTATCGGATTACATTATGGCTCTGTCATTTCGAACGACATAAGAAGCCCGCGAAGCGGGTTCGATTGAGTGAGAGAATCCCCCCGTGGTCCGTGCTTGCCCTTTGAAACGCGAACCCAATTATAAAATAATAACCACCTTATAAAAAACCCCGCTATACTGCGGAATAGACCCGTTCGACGCGCTTCCCGTTGAACAGCCTACACGCCGTTTCACTTCCCCGCCGTTAAGACACCCGACGGCACAGGCACTGTGCAAAAATTTCCCCGCTCCCCCTCTCTTAAATTGACAATTTGTGTAAATATGTTATAATTATAACGTCAGGGCGTTCGCGGTGCGAAAAAGCCCGTTATCACGGAGGATAAAGAATATGAATACTGTCACCACCATAGTCCTCGGACTTGTCATAGGCATAGTCGCGGGCGTCGCGCTCTTCGGCGGAATTTTCCTCGCCTGCGCGTTGGGCGGCAAAAAGAGCGAAAAGCCCTCTGATCCCGCCCCCGCCGCAAAGGCGCAGCCTCAGGCTCAACAGACCGAAGTCAAAGAAGAACAAGCCGCTCCCGAAAATCAGGCAGAAGAGGCAACGGCAGAGGAAGAGACTGAGGAAGTCCAACCCGAACAAGCCGAAGAACAAGCCGAAGAACAGTCGGAAGATACCGACGGACAAGTCGACGAAGCAGAGGGAGAAGAGGAAGAAGAGGACGGGGAAGCCTTAAAACCCGCCGCCGAGACCGACGAGCAGAAAGCGGCAAGGGAAGCGGCGATCGCCGCCGCGCCCGAACTGCCCGAGGACAAGCGTTACGACAAGAGCTACACTGCGCGCCTTATGCAGGCGAGCGACGAGGTAAAGGGCTGGTATTCCGAGATAAAGAACGCCGCTCTCTCGTTCGTCGGGGCTAAAAGCTCGATAGCGTGGAAGCAGGAGAAGATCCACAGCGGCAGAAAGACGGTCGCAAAGATAATCATGCGCGGCAAAACGCTGTGCGTTTATTTCCCCCTCACCTTAGAGGAGTGCGGCGACAGAATAAAGGTAGAGGACGTCTCGGGCAAGGCGGTCAACGCCGCAACGCCCACCCTTCTGAGGATAAAGAACCCCTACCGCGTAAAGCAGACCAAAGAGCTTATAAAGATGGTAGGCGGAAAGCAGTCGCTCACCCCCGCAAGTCCCAAGGCGGTGAACTACGCCGAAAAGTTGCCCTTCAAGACCACCGAACAGCTCATGCAGGAAGGTCTTGTAAAAGTCGCCGTTCAGCAGGCTTTTTCGGATATTCCCCAAAAGCAGTAAACTTTCAAGGGCGGCAAAGCGTTTTCCCAAATAAAGCGTTCCCCCAAATAAAGCGTTCCCCCATATAAAACTTCCACGGGCGGAACTCTTTTAAGGGCGGAACACTTCACCTCGGGGGGGAACTTCCCCGCGCAAAATTTTTAACGGTAAAAAATATTGCCGCAATAACGCGACCTTTCGCACCGGCGTAAAGCGCGAACCCAAAGCGGCAGAGGAGTTGATATAATGGCAAAAATAAAAGACGACATCGACAAGACTAACGAAGAGATCAAACAAAAGGTAAAGGCGGCGGGACCCGTAAGGCTTATAGTGCTTGCGGTGATGGTCGTCGCGACGGTGTGCTCCTACGTGTTCTACGATTTCTTCAACGGACCGGACAACATCTTTGACGCCGGAGTATACGGCTCGGCTTTCGCGAACGACGCAATGGCTCTCATTCCCAAGGTCATAATGAGTTTAAGGACTATAACCATACTGCTCGTAATAGTTACGATAGTGCTGTTCATAGTCAAAAAGTGCTTCGGCAAAACTCAGCGCGGCATAACCGTGGGCGGGCTTATAACCAACCTCATCCGCTGGGTGACGGCTATAGTACTTATAATAGTCGTGCTCTATCAGTGGGGCGTTGACGCAACCGCGCTCATCACGGGAGCGGGAGTTATAACGTTGGTCGTAGGTCTCGGCATGCAGTCGCTCATAGCCGACGTGGTAGCGGGGCTTTTCATCGTGTTCGAAAACGAGTTCAACGTCGGCGATTGGATAACCGTAAACGGCTTCCGCGGACAGGTCGTTTCGATCGGTATCCGCACCACCAAGCTCGAGGCGGCGGGCAACGTAAAGATCTTCAACAACAACTCCATACAGGGCGTGTTGAACCAGACTTTGAAGAACTCGATAGCCTTTGCGCATATCGACGTTGAGTACGGCGCAAAACTGCCCGAAATCGAGAACGTTATAAAGGCGAACGTGGCAAGCCTTAAAGTTGCGGGCGCGCTCTCCGAAGTGCGTTACGACGGCGTATCCGCGCTGGGCGCGAGCGGCGTTACTCTGCAATTCGAGTGCGACTGCTACGAGGGCGACATCTTCGCCGTTGAAAGGGCAATGAACGGTGCGGTCAAGAATATGTTTGACGAGAAGGGGATATCGATACCGTTCCCGCAGATCGTCGTTCACAAGTAACTCCCGTTAAACTTCGTATATGCGTCGCATAACTTTGTCGCGTTCCGCTTTTGCTCAGTAAGGCTACGCCTTCGGTACGACACTTACTTCATTGTAAGCTTCCTGCGGGATAATCCGCGCGCGCCTTGTTCTGCTTGCTTCTTCGAACTTTCTCACTTCGTAATTGCAAGGGCAACCGATCGCATTTAACTACCCCATTCGCACACTTCCCCATATCCAACTCTCCCCCTTCGCTTGCGAGGGGGGAGAATTGAAGAGGGGGGAGCATTTTTAAATATTATCGGATTACATTAAGGCACTTTTCGCGCGCGGGCGTTTGAACGCCCGCGCGCATATTATCGGAGCGCATTATGGCACTGTCATTTCGAGGGATATGACACGCGCCGTAGGCGCGGGATTGACCGAGAGTTCTCGCGCGGCATCGCAGTAAACCCCCACCTTTAATTCCTCCCCCTTATAATTTCTCCGCTCATATCCCCTCCCCTTTTTCAAGGGGGAGGGTAGGGTAGGGGTTCTTCAAGTTGAACAGCTCTCACGCTTGTCCGACTTCTCCGCCGTTAAGATACCCGTCCGCGGCGACACGCCGTCAAATATTTATAAAAAAATTCTTTCAAACTATTGACAAATTCATAAACTTCTGCTAAAATACGGATAAATATTCAAACCGACGACGCAGAGTAGTAACTTGCATAACCTCGTGTACAGAGAGCTTCGGGTGGTGTGATCGAAGCCTCGCGGCGCAAGCGAATGGACTGCCGAGGGCGGGCGCGAACGCTCCCTTTTCTTAAAATTCGGCTTTACCCCCATAATCAACTGGTCGAACCCAAAGCCGATAGCTTCAACTCAACCGACAGAAAGCAAAGCAAAAAGGGCAGTCAATAGCGTCCGACGGGGCTTTCCCGTCACAGAAAGAGGGCATGACTGTGCCCGTTAACGAGGCGGAAATTATTTCCGTAAAGTCGGGTGGCAACACGGTTTATATCATCGTCCCGACGGTGATATACTACCGTGTTTTTTTGTTGTATAAAAAATTTTATCGAAAAAAATATTATAATATAAGGAGAAAAAAACCATGAAACGCGAAATTCCCTACAAGACCTATCTTTCCGAAGAGGAACTTCCCAAAAGCTGGCTCAACTTAAAGGCGTTCATGCCCGAACAGCACGCGCCCTTTCTCAACCCCGCCACGGGCGAACCCTGCACGGCGGAGGACCTCGAACACGTATTTTGCAAGGAGTGCGTAAAGCAGGAGCTGAACTCTGCCGACAAGCTCATTCCCATACCCGACGGCGTGCGATCCTTTTTGAGGACCTTCCGTCCCTCGCCCATAGTCAGGGCGTACTTCCTCGAAAAGGAGCTGAACACCCCCGCCGAGATCTATTACAAGTTCGAGGGCAACAACACCTCGGGTTCGCACAAGCTGAACTCTGCGGCGGCGCAGGCGTATTACGCAAAGGAACAGGGGCTTGAGAGCATAACCACCGAGACGGGCGCGGGTCAGTGGGGCACTGCGCTGTCGATGGCGGCGGCGTTCTACGGGCTTAAACTCTCGGTCTACATGGTCAAAGTTTCGTCCGAGCAAAAGCCTTACAGGCGCGAGGTGATGCGCACATACGGCGCGGACGTCGTTCCCTCGCCCTCGAACACCACCGAGGCGGGGCGTAAGATACTTAAAGAATTCCCCGGCACGGGCGGTTCGCTCGGGTGCGCTATCGCAGAGGCGGTGGAGATGGCTCAACAGACGCCCAACTGCCGATACGTGCTCGGTTCCGTGCTCGACCACGTGCTGTTGCACCAATCGGTGATAGGTCTCGAAAGCAAGACCGCGCTCGACAAGTTCGGGGTCTATCCCGATACCGTCATAGGTTGCGCGGGCGGCGGTTCGAACTTCGGCGGGCTGATCGCGCCCTATATGGCTGAACGCTTACAGGGCAAAAACGAGACCGAGTTCATAGCCGCAGAGCCTGCAAGCTGTCCCTCGATGACGAGGGGCAAGTACGCCTATGATTTTTGCGACAGCGCGAAGATAACCCCCCTTGCAAAGATGTACACCCTGGGAAGCGGGTTTATGCCCTCTCCCGACCACGCGGGCGGGCTGAGATACCACGGCATGAGCCCCGTTCTCTCCAAACTCCGCGACGACAGCTACATAAAGCCCGTCGCCTTAAAGCAGACCGACGTGTTTGCCGCCGCCGTCAGGTTCGCCCGTTGCGAGGGCATTTTGCCCGCCCCCGAAAGCGCGCACGCCATACTCGCCGCGTGCAACGAGGCGGAGGAGTGCAGGCGCACGGGCAGAAAAAAGGTCATTTTGTTCGGGCTTACGGGCACGGGCTACTTCGACCTTGCCGCCTACAAGAGCTATAACGAGGGCACTTTGAAGGACTTTGTGCCCACCGACGCCGACCTCGAAAAGGGCTTTGCCTCTCTTCCGAAGGCGTGAACCGCAAGTTTGTTGCGATCCTTCCGCACACGCTACTTAAAAAACGGAGCAAAATCTCAGCCGCAAAGCGCGAAAATTTCTTAAAAATATTTGCATATATGCGCGCGGGCGTGTTATAATAAGTCAGATAAATAAATTCAACGGAGAAGAGTTATGGCAAAGATAACAAAGGATACGCTTATCATAGACTGTCTTAAAATCAACCCCAACAGTGCCGAGATACTGCAATCGGTGGGCATGCACTGCCTCGGTTGCGCGCTCTCGCACGGCGAGACCATCGAACAGGCGGTCTTTGTGCACGGTAACGACCTCGACGCGCTTTTGGAAAAGCTCAACGAGGGTGTGGAAGAATGATGCGAAAGCCCGCGGCGCAAGTTTGCGCCGCGGGCTTTTGCAAGGTTCAACAAAATTTTTATTTTAAGGTGGATCATGGACAAGATACAACAGCTTGCCGAGATAATAAAGGCGAGCGACAACATCGTCTTTTTCGGCGGGGCGGGGGTGAGCACCGAAAGCGGTATACCCGACTTCCGCTCGGCGGACGGTCTTTACAGCCAAAAGTACGCCTACCCGCCCGAGCAGATAGTCTCGCACACCTTTTTCAAATATCATACAGAGGAGTTCTTTGCCTTTTACAGGGAGAAAATGGTTTATCCCAAAGCCAAACCGTCGGCGGCGCACATCGCCCTTGCCCGCCTCGAAAGGCAGGGGAAGCTCAAAGCCGTGATAACGCAGAACATTGACGGGCTGCATCAGGCGGCGGGGAGCGTCAACGTGCTCGAACTGCACGGCAGCGTGCACCGAAATTTTTGCATGAAGTGCGGAAAGGCGTTCGGGCTTGAAAGCATAACGGGCGTTGCGGGCGTGCCCCGCTGCGACTGCGGCGGGATAATCAAACCCGACGTCGTGCTGTACGAGGAGAGTCTCGACGGCGATATAATAGACGCGGCGGTAAACGCCATTTCGCAAGCCGATACGCTCATTATCGGGGGGACGTCTCTTTCGGTCTACCCCGCGGCGGGGTTTATCAACTTCTTCCGCGGCAGACATCTTGTAATAATCAACGCCTCGCCCACCCCCGCCGACGGCAAAGCCGAGCTTGTCATAAACGGCAAGATCGGCGAAGTGCTCGCCTCAAGCGTTCCGCTTGACCAAGTGTCTTAACAGCGTTGAGGTAGTACGGCGTGTGGGCTGTTCAACACAAGGCGGCGGGGCACGGTGAACCCCCACCTTCAATTCCTCCCCCTTACCAAGGGGGAGGGAATAAGGAAAAAATATT
>CANRDY010000023.1 GCA_947629515.1 uncultured Clostridia bacterium | reverse complement strand
AAAAAATCACACGCAAATAAAAAAACGAACAGGAGAAGAAAATGACTGACAAAATCGTAAAAGAGGCTTTGACGTTCGACGACGTGCTGTTGATCCCCGCGGCGTCGGAAGTGCTCCCCGCCACGGCGGATCTCAAAACGACGCTCTGCAAGGGAATAAATCTGAACATTCCCCTTATGAGCGCGGCAATGGATACGGTTACCGAGAGCAAGCTCGCAATAGCCATGGCGCGAGAGGGCGGCATCGGCATTATACATAAAAATATGACCATAGAAGAGCAGGCACTTCAGGTGGACAAGGTAAAAAGGAGCGAACACGGAGTTATAACCGATCCTTTCTTCCTCACCCCCGAACAGCCCGTATCGGCGGCGTGCGAGCTTATGGCGAAGTATAAGATAAGCGGCGTTCCCGTCACGCGCGAGGGCAAGCTCGTGGGAATTTTGACAAACCGCGACCTTCGGTTCGAAACCGATTTCGAACAGCCCATAGCAAACGTAATGACAAAGGAACACCTTGTCACCGCGCCCGAGGGCACTTCGCTCGAAGAAGCCCAAAAGATTTTGGGCAAACACAGAATAGAAAAGCTCCCCATAGTCGACAAGCAAGGCTATCTCAAAGGGCTTATCACAATAAAGGACATCGAAAAGTCCATACAATACCCCAACAGCGCAAGGGATAAAAACGGCAGACTGCTTGCGGGCGCGGCGATAGGCGCGTCCCCCGACGTGCTCGAAAGGGTGCAGGAGCTTGTAAAGTCGAAAGTCGACATAGTTGTGCTCGACTCCGCCCACGGACATTCGCGCGGCATAGTCAACGCCGTTGCAAAGGTCAAAAAGGCTTTCCCCAATCTTCCGCTCGTTGCGGGCAACGTCGTCACGGCGGAAGCCACGCGCGACCTCATCGAGGCGGGCGCGGACGTAGTTAAAGTGGGAATAGGTCCGGGGTCTATATGCACAACGCGAATAGTCGCGGGCATAGGTATGCCCCAGCTCACGGCAGTTCTCGACTGCGCCGAGCAGGCTGACAAAATGGGCAAGCGCATCATAGCCGACGGCGGAATAAAGTACTCGGGCGACATAGTTAAAGCCCTTGCGGCGGGCGCGAGCGCGGTCATGATAGGCTCGCTGTTCGCGGGCACGACCGAAAGCCCCGGCGAACTCGAAATTTATCAGGGCAGGAGCTTCAAAAGCTATCGCGGAATGGGGTCGCTCCCCGCAATGGCAAAGGGCGGAAAAGACAGATACTTCCAGTCCAACGCCAAAAAATTCGTGCCCGAGGGCGTTGAGGGCAGGGTCCCTTACCGCGGAGCTATCGCCGACATCATCTTCCAGCTCATGGGCGGTCTGCGCGCGGGCATGGGCTACACGGGTTGCGGCACTATCGAGGAACTCAGAAAGAACGGTAAGTTCGTCAAAATAACGGCGGCTTCCCTTGCCGAAAGTCACCCCCACGATATTTCGATTACCAAAGAAGCCCCCAACTATTCCCCCAAAAACTGATTTATAAAACCTCAAAATATTTTATTTGAACCGAAAATTTTTGTTTGAACCGTTCCCATACGGATCGGTTCAACAAATTTGTCGGAACAATTCGGGCAATCAACGTTCAAACTATCCCTTATAATTAACGTTAAAGCCGCGCATACAAGCAACTTTACAACGCACAGAGGAAATTATGGAACACCAAAAAGTATTAGTGCTCGACTTCGGCGGACAGTATAACCAACTCATCGCCCGCCGCGTGCGCGAGCTTGGGGTCTTTTGCGATCTGCTTCCCTCGGAGATGTCTGTCGAAAAGATAAAGGAATATAACCCGATAGGCATAATCTTCACGGGCGGACCGAACAGCGTATACGAAGCGGACAGCCCGCGCATAGATAAGGCGGTGTTCTCGCTGGGCATACCCGTGCTCGGCATATGCTACGGCTGTCAGCTCACGGCGCACCTTTTGGGGGGCGAAGTAAAGTCGGCTTCCTCGTCGGAATACGGCAAAGCCGAAGTCAGCTATTCGCCCTCGCCCTTAACGGAGGGGCTTCCCGAGCGCGCGGTCTGCTGGATGAGCCACACCGACAGAATAACCCGTCTGCCCGACGGGTTCAAAAAGATAGCCGAAAGCGACAACTGTCCCTTTGCGGCGTTCGGCGACGAAAAGAGGGGCATCTACGGCGTGCAGTTCCACCCCGAAGTCAACCACACGCAGTACGGCACGCAGATCCTCAAAAACTTTTTATACAACGTCTGCAAGGCGACGGGCGACTGGACTATGACCAACTTCGTCGCAAACAAGATTGAGGAACTCAAAAAGAAGTTAGGCGGTAAAAAAGTGCTCTGCGCAATGTCGGGCGGAGTCGATTCGGCTGTTGCCGCGACCCTTATCCACAGAGCCGTAGGCGACAACCTCACCTGCGTTTTCGTCGACCACGGGCTGTTGAGGAAGTTCGAGGCGGACGAGGTAATGTCGGTGTTCCGCGACGGTTTGGGAATGAACCTCATAAAGGCGGACGCGGGCGCGATCTTCCTTGAAAAACTCAAAGGCGTGACCGATCCCGAAACAAAGCGCAAGATAATAGGCGAGGAGTTCATACGCGCGTTCGAGGCAGAGGCGAAAAAGATCGGCAAGGTCGATTTCCTCGTTCAGGGCACGATATATCCCGACGTAATCGAAAGCGGCAAGGGCAAGAGCGCGGTCATAAAGAGCCACCACAACGTGGGGGGATTGCCCTCGGTCGTGGACTTTAAGGAGATAGTAGAACCCTTGCGCGACCTTTTTAAGGACGAAGTACGCAAAGTCGGCTTCGAGCTGGGCTTGCCCAAGAGCGTAGTTATGCGCCAACCCTTCCCCGGACCGGGGCTTGCGATAAGGATAATGGGCGAAGTTACCGAGGAAAAGCTCGAAACTCTGCGCGACAGCGACTACATTCTGCGCGACGAAATAGCCAAAGCGGGGCTTGACGGCGAGATATGGCAGTACTTCACGGTAATAACCAACTCGCGCACCGTGGGCGTTCAGGGCGATTTCAGAACCTACGAAAACGTCGTTGCGATAAGGGCGGTGACCTCGCTCGACGCAATGACGGCGGACTGGGCGCGCATACCCTACGACGTGCTTGAAGTCATATCGAACCGCATAGTCAACGAGGTAAAGCACGTCAACAGAATAGTGTACGACATAACTTCCAAACCCCCCGCCACCATCGAATGGGAGTGATTTTAGAAGATGAATAGGGGATAAGGGAAAAAAGGATTAAGGAATAAAGCAATAAAGCGGCGGGCGCAGTCTCTGCGCCCGCCGCTTTGCTACCCTTGCATAAACACCCCGCCCAAATATTCGCGCCCCTTCGTTTACGAGGGGGAGCTGTCCGCGAACGCGGACTGAGGGGGAGCATTTCTAAATATTATCGGAGCACAATAAGGCACTGTCATTTCGAACGCTATGAGAAGCCCGCGAAGCGGGTTCGATTAAGTGAGAGAATCCCAAGGTGGTCTGTGCTTGCCCTTTGAAACGCGAACAAAAAAACACCCGCCCGTACTACACTCACCCGCCGTTAAAACCCCGTCCGCAACAAACGCCGCTCAAGCGGAACGCTTGCGGCGGGGCGCAACCGCGCCCCGCCGCTTCAAAACCGCCTTAATATTTTCACACCGCCGCTTCGTATTTCCAATAGTAATCGAGATAGGTCTTTTTAACAAGCGTTACGTTTTCCGTGGGTTCGTCGTCAATGGTCACCGTCGTCGGGTTCGACATATCCACGCTCTTCGAAGCGATCCAACCCGTTTTGTTTTCAAACGTCACGCTTTCCAGTTGGTCGGTGAATCGGAATGTTCTGTACCCGATAGAGGTCACGCTTGCGGGAATGGTTATGTGCTTAATGCTTGTGCACCCGATGAGCGCAAAACTCTTGATAGCCGTAACGGCAGAGGGTATATTATTTAAGTTTTCTATAAGAACGTCATTAAGATAAAGGTTGCCGTCCTTTTTATAATTGTTGTTGTGGAACAGCGGGTTTGCAGGACCTTCCGCAAAATCGATATTGAACCAAGCCGCCAGATCGGTTATATAAACGTTCACAAGTTTATTGCAGGTTTTGAATGACCGTTCATTGAAAGAGGTCACGCCCTTGCCGACTTTAACGGAAGTAAGGTTCTCGCACTCCTCGAACACCGCTATACCGAAAGCGGTTGAAACGCTTTCGGCTCTGTCGGGGATATTTACATTTATAAGCCCCGTACAGTGGTAAAAAGCCGCGTCGCCAACCGTACTGACGGAGGCGGGTATTGTTATATCCGTAATGGAAGTTTCTCTGAACGCATAATTGCCGATAGAAGTCACGCTTTCGGGCAAGGTTATTGCCGTAAGGCTCGAACAGCCGTCAAACGCGTTCGCGCCGACAGTAGTAAGACCGTTGCCCGTCGTCACCGTCGCAAGGCTCGTGCAGCCGTTAAACGCCCAATTGCCGATGACCGTCACGCTGTCGGGAATTGAAATTTCGGCGAGGGCGATACAGTTGTAGAACGCTTCCACGCCGATAGTTGTAACGCCGTTTGCGATAGTCGCGCTTGCAAGATTTATGCAACCCTCGAACGCGCTGTCGCCGATCGAAGCGACGTTTGCGGGAATAGCAATGCTCGTTAAGCCCGTACAGCCGTTGAACGCGCGCGAACCGATAGATAATACGCTCGAAGGTATCGTAACGCTTGTAATGTTCTCGCAAAAACCGAACGCGTGTCTGCCGATAGCCGTGACGGGTCTGCCGTTTATCTGCGATTCTATGGTTATCGCGCTTTTCGTGACCGTACCCAAGCCCGTGCAGGTGTAGGTTTGACCGTCTAAATTAAGCTCGTAATCGAGGCTTTCCGCGGTCTGCGGTTCGTCGTCGGGCGGGGTCTGACTACTGTTATTGTTGTCGTTGCTGTTATTATCGCTTGTGCTGTCGGGAGCGGGGGCGCAAGCCGAAAGTCCGAACGCAAGGCAGAGCGTTGCGACAAGCGCAAGGAATACGACGGCTAAATTCTTTTTCATAGACATTCTCCTTTGTGCGGAAAAAAATAAGGCGTGCCCTTAAAAGACACGCCGCACGGTATCTCTCAAAGGTTACCACGCCATAAAAACTTTCCGTACGAATTGATCGTCAATAAAGTATACAAGAGATACTAAGTGCTGTAATCGCTGTATACTTATTGACCGAAAAGAAAAAATTTACACCGAAAAGACAGGTATTAAATTTACCTTTAAGCAATTAAGGTAAAAAAATACCGTACGGCTATTTTAAGTTTTTATAACGTGGTACGATAAATATATCACGAAGGAGAGGAATTGTCAAGAAAATGAGCGTGGGCTTGCTCTTTCTGCCGCAAACTTCGTATATGCTTCGCAAGCGTTCCGCTTGAGCGGCGTGTCGCCGCCCGACAAAACGCTTTCCCCATTTTTCCCCGAAATTGCCTATTGATTTTTTCGGGGCGATATGTTATACTTACTATTTGAACGGGGGAAAGATGAAAAGTCTTAAAGAACTGAAAAATTTTATAGACCCGCACAAAACGCCCGAAAAGCAGTTCTACCTCGACCTGCTCGACGGCGACAAACAGCGCGCCTGCGAGGACGAACATATCCGCGCAGTGTTGCTCGTGCTCAAAATCGTGCGCATAAGGAGCATAAAACAGCGCAAAAAGCAGGCGGAAGCCGAGCGTGCGGCTATCAATTCCGATCCCGACTACAACGCCGAAAAGTACAGACGCGTGCTCGAACTCAACGCCGAAATCTCCTCGTGCAACGCCGCTCTCGAAAAGTTCAGACCCTTTTTCGAAGAACCCTATTTCGGGCGAATGGACGTAGTCGACGGCGAGGGTTACAACAGCTATTATATCGGCAAGCACGGCGACGAGACCCTTGAAATAATAGATTGGCGCGCCCCGCTCGCCCGCAAGTTCTACCAAAAGAGCCGCACTTCCTTTTCGATAAACCAATACGACTACAAGCTCATTTTGCGGCGCGCACTGCGCACTTTCAACGGCAAAGTGCTCGACTTCAAAAACGAATATCTCAACCTTTCGGACTACCTCACGCAAGAGGAGATAGGCGGCAGAGACGAAGCCCTCGTGTTCGACCCGTTCTTAAAGGAAATACTCTCGGGCAGAAAAGAAAAGAACGAAATAACCGACATAATCGAAACCATACAGGAAAAGCAGTATGAAATAATCACCCTGCCCGAAAGCTCTCAATTTGCCGTGCAGGGCGTTGCGGGAAGCGGAAAGACCATGATAATGCTTCACCGTCTTTCGTATATAATGTACAACAACGAAAATATCCGTCCCACGGACGTAATGGTCATAACCCCGTCCGACTCTTTCAACTCGTTCATCGACGAGTTGTCGGCGATCCTCGAACTCGAACGCGTAAAGACGAGCACCCTCGGCAACTACTATCTTCTTATGTTGAAAAGCATGGGGCTTGACGTCGCGCCCAACACCGACTTCACCGCGCCCGTGCCCGAGGAGTACGGGGAGTATATCTACTCCGAACGCTTCGGTTCGGACCTCGACAAAAAGCTGAAAAAGATATTCGAAAGCGTATACGGAATTTTCGCCTCTGAGGAGTGCGCCGACGCGATCGACTCGGTAATAACCTCCGCCGAACGCCAGACGCGGCTGTACGCGGGCATAAAAAACGCTTCGCTCAGGGTTCGCAGGCTTGTGCTCGGCGAGATAAAAGAAAAGCCCGACGGCGGGCTTTACTACACAAAACAATTCAGATATATGTTCAACTGCGTGCTTGCCGTTACCGAATTTCTCGACAGAATACGCACGGACGAACGCATGAAGGAATACGCCTTTTTCTACAAACAGCTCATAACTTTCTACCGCGCCGTGCGGTATTTGAAGAGGTATTCCTTTAAGACCTGCGCCACCGCTTTGACCGACCTCGACGGACTTGCGGCGACGGTGGAACGCGAGATAGCCGACTTAAAGAGGTACAGAACGCGCGTGGGAGAGGGGGAAGTGCTCACCTATTCGGCGGGCATCGAAAAGCGCGAAAATCTGCTTGCGGAGATAGAAAAAACCAAAAAGAGCGTGGGGGAAATACAGAGCGGCTTCCGCTTTTTATACGACCTTGCGGGCGTGCTCGGCGGCGACGAGTACTACCGATCTATCGGCAAGTGCGAAAATCAGGTTGACATTCTGCGCTTTTTCTACCGCGAGATAATCCGCAAAGTCAAAAAGAAGATGGATATCCCCACCAAGCCGCTGTTGAGCTGCGACGTTTTCGCCCTCTGTCTTACGGCGGTAAAGTTAGGGTTCAACCTTTCGCCCAAGCACGCGTTTTTATTCGTGGACGAGGCGCAGGATATTTCCCCCGCGGAATACGCCGTACTCCGCGCGGTAAACGAGCGCGCCGTGTTCAACATCTTCGGCGACCTTAAACAGAACGTCACGCCCAACCGCGGCATACGCGACTGGGCGCAACTCGAAGTTCCCGTGTACGAACTCAACTTAAATTACCGAAACACCAACGAGATAGTGGAGTACGTATCGCAGAGCTTGGGGATAGGAATGAAGCCCATAGGTCTGGGCGGAGGCGAAGTTAAGCGGATAGACAAGCGCGCGCTTTCGGCGTATTTTTCAAACAAGAACGGTCTTAAAGCCGTGATATGTTCCAAGGAACGCATAGCCGAGTTTTCGAAAAAGAGCTACAATCCGATAGGAAAAACGGGCAAGATCTCCAAGACCAAGATAAATTTAATGACGGTGTACGAGAGCAAGGGGCTTGAATTTACCGCCGTTGCCGTCGCCGACTCCGACCTTACCCCCAACGAACGCTACATTGCCTACACCCGCGCACTTAAAGAGCTTGCGATCATCAATGACTAATTGCCTTTTGCTCCCGTTAAACTTCGTATATGCGTCGTTCTGCTGTGTCAAGCTGCGGCAACCCTCAGTCATTTACGTCATTGTAAACTCCTTCGGGTTTTCCTCGCTTTCCTTGCATAACTCGCATCTCCGAAGTTTCTAACTTCGTAATTGCAATTTACTTCGTTCAAGCACTTCTAAATAATATCGGAGCACAATAAGGCACTGTCATTTCGAACGACATAAGAATCCCGCGAAGCGGGTTCGATTGAGTGAGAGAATCCCCCCGTGGTCCGTGCTTGCCCTTTGAAACAGTAATAAAAAAATAATCGATTGACCGAGAGTTCTCGCGTGGCGTAAGGAACAACGCCGCGCTCGGGCACCGCTTGCGCCTTGCACTATGCGCAAGCTCATCTCGTGCGGCAAAACAGCGGGTGTCCGCTGTTTTGAGAAACCCCGCACTCGCCCCCCGTGGTCTGCTCGGGGCACTTTGAAACGCGTACCCCAAAAAGCAATTATAATAACAACACCTATTATTAAAATAATCGCGCGGGCGTTCAAACGCCCGCGCGCATATCATCATATATCCAAAACAATTTTCTCAAATTCCGAGCACGTCGGTCATATCGTAAAGCCCCGCGGGTCTGCCCACGAGCCACCTTGCGGCTTTCACCGCGCCCGCGGCAAACACCTTTTTGCTCCTTGCCGAGTGGGAGAGGGTTATAATTTCGTCGTTGCCTGCAAACATCACCTCGTGTTCGCCCACGATCGTGCCCCCGCGCACGGCATGCACGCCTATCTCGTTCCCGCGCTTTCCCACGCGCCCCTCGCGCCCGTTCTTTATCTCGCGGCTTCCCAGCGCGCTTTCAACGCCGTCCGCAAGCATAAGCGCGGTCCCCGACGGCGCGTCGGCTTTCAGGCGGTGATGCTTTTCGATTATCTCCACGTCGAAGTTCTCGCCCAAAGCCGCCGCCGCTTCCTTTACAAGTTTAACAAGCAGGTTTACGCCCAGCGAGAAGTTTGCCGTCTTGAACACGGCTATTTTTTTCGAACACGTCTTTATGAGTTCGAGGTCGTCCGCCGAGTAACCCGTAGTCGCTAAAACGACGGGAACTCCCAGCCTTTCCGCCCACTCCAGCTCGCCTTTTAACGCGGCGGGAGAGGAGAAGTCTATAACCACGTCAACGCTCTCCTTTACCCCGTTAAACGAGGGATATATTGGGGTCTTTGCGCTTTTTCCGCCGCCGCCGTTAACGCCGCAGTTGCCGCCGTTAACGCCGCCGCCACAGCCTTTTCCGTCGCCGTTACTATTGCCGTTATCATCGTCCGTAGCGGCGTTCACGTCCACCCCGCAGACGACGTTCATATCAGCTTCGTCGGCGATTATTTCTCTGAGGTTCGAACCCATTTTTCCGTTGTAACCGCAAATCAGTACGTTTATCATTTTACCAGCCCGACCTTTGCCATTTCGGCGTAGAGTTTGCGTTTGTTCGCCTCGGTGAGTTCGGTGAGGGGGGAGCGGGGCGCGCCCGCTTCGAAGCCGAGCATATTGTAAGCCGCCTTGACGGGAATGGGGTTGACTTCCAAAAAGCATGCGTCCTCGAGGGGGAGGAGCATATCCTGCACCTCGTTCGCCTCGTCAAGTCTGTTCTGTTTTACAAGGTCGTACATCTTTTTCATAAGAGCGGGGGCTATGTTCGAGGCAACCGAAATAAGTCCCGCGCCGCCTATCGCAAGCATGGGCAGGTTCAAAAAGTCCTCGCCCGAGTAAAGGTCGAGCTTGCCCCGTATGCGCCTCATGGTCTCCACGACCTGCGCCATATTTCCGCTCGCCTCTTTTATCCCCGCCATATTGGGGAGCGAAGCCAGTCTTTCAACCGTTTCGGGAAGAATATTCACCGCCGTGCGCGAGGGCACGTTATAGGCTATAACGGGTATATGTACCGCCTCGCAAATGCTCTTGTAGTAACCGAACAGCCCCTCCTGCGTGCACTTGTTGTAGTAGGGGGTAACGGCAAGCACGCCGTCCGCCCCGAGTTTTTCGGCGCGCACGCTCGCCGCGACCGCCTTTTTCGTGTCGTTGCTGCCCGTTCCGACTATGATCTTTATCTTGCCCTTGAAGTTCTTTACCGCGTATTCTATAACCGCAACTTTTTCGTCCTCGGTCATAGTCGCTGGTTCGCCCGTCGTTCCGAGTATTACGACCGCGTCCGTTCCGCCCGAAATCTGATATTCTATCATCTTTCCGAACTCTTCCAGATTAACGCCGTCGCCCTTGAAAGGCGTCACCATAGCCGTTATAATTCCATGTACGAATCCCGTCATTCAAATCCCCTTCCGCGCTTTTTCTCGCGCGCCCGCCGCCGTTCGGGCGGTTTTTTATTATACGTTTATTTTATTATACGTTGAAGTTCAATAAATCTCTTTATACATCGAAGCCAGACAAACCTCTTGGAAGTTCGACAAATAGGAGTTCGACAAAACTCTTAGTCGAAATATCCCTTAGCCGCAAGCAGTTCGGCAAGCAAGACCGCGCCGCCCGCCGCCCCGCGCAGGGTGTTGTGCGAAAGCCCTATGAACTTATAGTCGAAAAGGCTGTCCTCTCTCAGTCTGCCCACCGAAACTGCCATGCCCTTGTCGACGTCTCTGTCGAGCGCGGGCTGGGGTCTGTCTATCTCGTCGAGGTAGTGTATGAACCTTGCGGGCGCGGAGGGCAGTTTGAGCTTTTGCGGTTCGCCGCTGTAATTTCTCCACGCGTTTATTATCTGTTCTTTCGAGGGCTTCTTTTCGAAGTTGACGAACACCGCCGCCACATGCCCGTCCGAAACGGGCACTCTCAAACACTGCGCCGTAATTACGGGAGAGTTGGCGGGAATTATCATTCCGCCCCTCAGCATACCCCATATTTTAAGGGGTTCCTGTTCGCTCTTTTCCTCTTCGCCGCCGATATAGGGAATAACGTTGTCGACTATCTCGGGCATGGTCTCAAAGGTCTTGCCCGCTCCCGAGATCGCCTGATAGGTGCACACGGCGGCGTTCTTTATTCCGAACTTTCTCAAAGGGTGCAAAAGGGGAACGTAGGACTGCAACGAGCAGTTGCTCTTAACGGCGATAAATCCCCGCTTCGTCCCGAGCCGCTTTCTCTGGCTTTCGATAACGTCGAGGTGCCACGAGTTGACTTCGGGAATTATCATGGGCACGTCAAGGGTGAAGCGGTGCGCCGAGTTGTTCGAAACTATCGGGCACTCGGCTCTTGCGTATCTCTCTTCAAGTTCGCGCACGTCGTCCTTGGGCATATTTACGGCGCAGAAGCAAAAATCGCATTTTTTTACGATCTCGTCCATATCTGCAACGGCGTCTTTGACTATCATATATCTGAACGCGTTGGGAATGGGGGTTTTCATCTGCCACGCCTTTATGGCGTCCTTGTACTTTTTTCCCGCGGAGGCGGGGGAAGCGGCAAGCACGGCGACCCTGAATAAGGGGTGATCGGCAAGCAGAGTCAAAAATCTCTGCCCCACCATACCCGTCGCACCTATGACGCCTACGTTAAATTTTTTCATAAATACCTCTTAAAAAGGGCGGCGCAGCGCGCCGCCCGAAAATTATACCAATGCTTCGGCAATTAGCGCAACACATAAAGTGACAGTCGCAAAGGTATTGACCCTTGCGCCCGACGCACCCAAAGGGCAAAAGCGCGTCTCGGCGGAGGTACCCTTTTGCCGCGAACGCAACGGAATATCCCTTTAATATTCCCCGTCTGCGGTTACTTATGTCCTTCCGCTCCTCTAATATGCACGGTAATAATAACACAACGCCGTTCAATTGTAAAGATTTTTTACATTCTTGCGCTCAAATTTATTGAAATATTTTTGCATATGTGGTATTATATGAATAAACATACGTCGCGCACGGTACGCCACGATAATTACCGCGGAGGACAGCTTTGGAAATATCCGGAATGCAAGGCAACGAAAACGCCGCCGATTACACAAGAAAATACGTTCCGCAGGGCAGGTGGAGAGATACATGGGAAGTTTTCAAGTCCAACTTCTTCAAACTCATTCTGCTCAACATCTTCGTACTCATAACCTTTGTGCCGGGGATAGTGCTCGTTTTCTTCCGCAACTCCTATGTTGCGGGGCTTTCGACGGAGTACTACTTCAACAGAAGCGTGCTCTTTACCGCTCCGCCCTCGGGCTACGTTACGGGGCTTGCCGAAAGGCTTGTGCTCTCCGCCGACGTGCTGTTCTATTCGCTCCTTATAGTTGCGGGTTTTATAGCTTCGGTGGGAATTTCGGGCGCGGTCTACTGCATACGCAAAATGCTTTTAACGCGCGGCGAGTTCAACATAAAAAACTTCTTCCACGGCATAAAAGTGGGCTACTTCAACACGGTTTTGCCCTTGACTTTGTTTTTGCTCTTTTTGTACGGCGTGTTCGTAGTGGGCGACTGGATGCACCTCACCATTGCCACGGGCGGCAACGGCGCGGCGGCAATAACTGCATACGTGTTCATAATAATCGCCACAGTGCTTGCGGGGCTTTACCTTGCATGGCTGTTCGCGGTGGGGGTAAGCTACCACGTAAAGATGAAGTTCCTGTTTAAGAACTCCTTTGTGTTCCTCATAGGTATGCCCATACAGACCATATTCATGGCGGGTTTCTGCCTCATTCCCGTATGGTTCTTCATGATGGGCGGCTTCTGGCAGATAATTTCGTACGTGCTGTTCGTGTTCATAGGCTTCTCGTTCATGCTCCTCTGCTGGATGAGCTACGCGCAGTGGGCGTTCGACGCGTATATAACCCCCAACGTCAAGGCTGAAAAAGAGGCGGCGCGCGCCAAAAAGAGCGAAAAGGAGCTTGCCGAAGAGGCGGCGGACGAGGCTAAGCAACAAGCCCTCGAACTGCTTGCGGCGGGCAAGAGCGAACTCATCGCGCACCCCATAATGCCAATTGCCGAAGAGGTCGCCGTGCAGCCTTTGGGAGTAACGTTCACCCGCGCTTCCCTTTCAAAAGCGCACGAAAGCAGGCAAAAGCTGGGCTCGGATATCTCCGCCTACGAGCGCGCGCACGAGAACGACGAGGTGTACGTTCAGTACAACAAGATGTTCGCCGAACGCGAAAAGGCTCTCACCGAGCCTCAGGGCAAAAAGTCCAAGCGTTCCAAAAAGATAAGCGCGGACAACCTTTTGCGCGGTAACTGAAAACCCGTCCGAGGCTGAAAAGGGCGGTCAGACGGTTGTAACAACAAAATCGTATTCAGACTGCGGCTATTGAAAATGGTCGCAGTTTTTATGAATAAGGGCAAAATTTATAAGTCAAAAAGCGCAAAAGCGCGCAATCTGAACAGCAAAAGCGCGCGACCATAATAACAAACACGCGCGGCTAAAACAACAAAATCTATGAATCATACTTCCAATCAACTTTACAAATGCCTCGTCTACGACGGGCAGATATCCCTTTCGGTGCTCGACACAAAGCCGCTCGTACAGCGCGCTTTGGATATCCACCGCCCCGACGACAAAACGGGCAAAATTTTCGGCTGTCTTTTAACGGCTTGCGCCTACATGGCGGGCTGTCTCAAAAGCCCCAAGGGGGCGGTTTCCCTCACTGTAAAGGCGGGCGAGGGCGGCTGCACGGTAAGCGTTTCGGGCGACAGCCGGGGTCATATCCGCGGCTGTATCGACGGCGGCGACAACGGGCTTAAAGGCGGCACGCTTACGGTAATAAAGGACGACGGGTTTTCACGTCCCTTTGTGGGAACTTGTCTTATGGAGAGCGACGACGTCTCGCAAAACCTCGAAGAGTACTTCCGCCAAAGCGAACAGATCGCCACCCGCGTGCGCGTCTCGGCGGATGTGGAGAACGGCGTGTGCAAAACGGCGGGCGGGATAGTTATGCAACAGCTCCCCGGCACGTCCGAAGAGAACGCTGAAAAGTGCGAAGAGCGCATGCGCGCTTTCGAAAATTTTTCGTATCCCTTATCGCGGCTGGGCGCGGAGGGTATTTTGAGGGAATATTTTGCCGAAGAATATCAAAAGGGCGGAGTATATTTGACTTTCCCCGAATACAAGTGCAATTGTTCGCGCAAAAAAATAGAGGGCGTAATTCTCTCCCTCGGCAAAGACGAGCTTTATAAAATTCTCGAAGAAGAGGGAAAAATAAGCGTTCACTGCCATTACTGCAACACCGACTACACGTTCGACAAAGCCGACGTGGACGGACTTTTGAAAAATGCGTAAAGTTAAAGACAACAAGATAGTAAAAATAGACCTCAGCGACGACAGGCTCATCGGGCTTGCCGCCGACCTCGTTGACGAACACGAGTATATAACGGCTCTCAAAATGCTCAACAAAAACGCCGAGCTTACGGGCAACGACGAGGATTCGTACATGCTGTACGCCGAGATCTTCGACGACCTCGGTCTGTACGAAAAGAGCATAAACAGCTGGTACAAGTTCCTCGACGTAGCGCAGTTCAACGAACTTTCCGAGGCGTACGAAGGGCTTGCCGTGGGGTATATGAACCTCGGCAACAACGGCGCGTCGGCGTATTACTACAACAAACTTCTGACCGAGAGCGACGAGGTGGACGAGGAGACCCGCAAGAGGATAATAACCGATTTCCTTTCTGACGAGGAGAACCCTTTGAAGTTCGCCTATCCCCCTCAACTTGCCGACGTGAGCGAAATCCTTTCGGAGGGCGTTCGCCTTATGAAGGGCGGCAAATACGAGGAAGCAGAGGAGAAATTCTCGCTTGTAGCCGAGGGCAACCCCAAGTGGGTGACCGCCCGCAACTACACCGCAATGTGCCTTATCGTGCGCGACAAGACAGCCGAAGCCGAAGCCGTCTGCCGCGAAACGCTCAAAAAATATCCGCAGGACATACAGGCGTTGACCACCCTCGCCGCCGTGCTCACCGAGAGCGGGAAGAGGGACGAGGCGCGGGAAGTCACCCGCTCGCTCATTGCCCTCGACCCCGAAAATTCGGACGAGATATACAAAATAGCGACGGTGTGTTGCGAAAACAAATGTCACGCAGAGGCTCTCGACCTCTTTTCCAAACTTGACGCCGACTACGAGTTCGACTTAAACGTAATGTTTTTCAGCGCGATATCGGCGTTCAACTGCGGAAAGTACGAAAGGAGCTTTAAGCTCTTCGACAAACTCCTCACCGTCTACCCCGACGCCGAGACGGCGCGTTTCTGGTACATGACCGCCCGCGAAATGCACGAGCGGGGCGAAGAGGAAGAGCTTGATTATTTTTACCGCCTGCCGCAGGAGCTGCGCCAATCGTCGCTCACTACGCTCGCCGCCCTCGCAAGGCTCAAATCGAAAGACCTCGAAATGCTCTCGGAAAAGGTCAATATATCCTCGCTCGTCAAGTGGTGTTTCGACGAGTGCGAACCCAACGCCGCCGAGGAACTTATAAGCGTTGCAAGCGTAATCGCGGTACGATCGCGCTTCGACGACTTTGTAAGGGATCTGTTGCTCAACGCGTTTTTGCCCGAGAGCTGTAAAAAGCACATAATTTACGCCCTTTGCGAACGCAACGAGGACAACGACTTCGGGCTTGTGCTCGACGATGTTTTAACGCGTATTTACCCCCGCAAACTCATCCTCGGCAGAACCAAAAAAAAGGCGTTCGTCGGCACATATGCCGCGCTCTTTGTGGAGTGGGGGCTAAAGGACGAACAGATCGCCGAGGACGTCGCCGACACGGTCGAAAGAGTGTACGACGAGATGAGTGAAAAGGGCACGCTCGACCGCGCTTCCGATACCGCCGCTCTCGCCGCCGCCGTGTTCTCAAAGACAAAACACGCCGCGGGTCTTTCCCCCGACGGCATATGCGCGCACTACGAGGTCACACCCGAACAGTTTCGGTACGTGCTCGGTTCAAAATAACGGGTTTAAAATAATCGCGGTTCGAAATAATTAAAAAACCGCAACGGAGAAAAACGGAGAAAGATATGAAGTTATACGATTTCGACGCAATGTTCGACGAAAAGCTGAGCGACTACATTTCGAAAAACGTCGGCAAATACAAGGAAGAGGAGTGGGAAGACATAATTCCCAAGCTCTATCGGAAATTCGGCGACACGGTAATTAAAAGCATAGGCAAAACCCCGCGCGAGTACTACGCCTCGATGGAGAGCGGCGAGCTTATAAAGTGCCTCAAAGCCCACCTCAAAAACGGCGTGCCCGTCTCGGAGTTTTTGTGCAAGGAAATAGAAAACCGCGATCTGACCGCGGAGCTTTTGCCCCTTCTCGACGGAAGCGAAGAGGAGCGCGAATACGCCGTCAACCTCATAGGTCCCGACGAGCGCGCAATCGCAAAATACATGAGTATGTTAAGGGAATGTGACGACGAGGAGTTCAAAGAGCGGCTTGCCGACAACATAAAGCAAAAGGCGGACCTTGTTTTAAGTCAGGCGTTGGCGGAGTACAAAGAGGGGCGCAACGCCGAGATAATGCTCGAAATAATGTCGCGGAGCGCAGTGCGCGACGACGAGGTGTTCACCGTGCTTCTGAACGCTTTCAGAGGCGACGACGACAATATCCCCATGCACGCAAGCTACCTTGCCGCCTACGGCGACGAGCGCGCTCTTCCCTATCTTCTCGACAAGATAGACGAAGAGGGCATAACCTTTGCCGAATACCGCGAGCTTAAATTCGCCATCGAGTCGCTCGGCGGCGAGTATACAAAGGAACGCGATTTTTCGTCCGATCCTTACTATCAGGCGTTAAAAGGCACGTCCTCAACCGACGGCACGGACATCTTTTCGATATTCGACAAGCGTTCGTAAGGCGGTAAATTTCCCCGCCCGTCCGCGTTCTTTCCGCGTTCATTCCGCCCCGTTCCCGCCCCAACCTCCGCGACTTTCCCGCACGCGCTGTCAATGCCACACAACGTCCGCGCCAAACAGCGCATTTTAACGCCGTTTGCTCTGCAAACCCCCAAACCCGATATATATTCTCTTGCACCCTTAACTCTTGTTTTTGCACCCTGACCTGCTCCTTGCACCCGCAACCCCTGCCCTACCCCCTCCCCCTTACCAAGGGGGAGGGAATGAAAGGGAGGGGGATAGGCAAGTGAAGGAACGGCAGAGTGTGGTCAAGCAAGTAAGGCAAATGGCGCAATCTGCCCAAAAGAGTAAAATATATAAACTTTTTCCAAATTTTCCCAAAATAATCTTAAAAAAAATTTTACATACGCCCCCAAATATTGTACAATAAAAAGTGAACTGTACGAAATTCCCGAACGCCCTTAAAAGGGCGCAAAGTTCAACATAAATCACCGTAAATTCCAAGGAGAGAAAAATGGGTCTTATAAAGTACATTCTCAGTTCCGACAGCCGCCGCGCGCTCAAAAAGCTCGATAAGCTCGCGCTCAAAGTAGAGGAGTTGGAACCCAAATATCAGCAGATGTCCGACGACGAGCTCAAAAGCCAGACCGACATATTAAAGGGCAGGCTCGCCGCGGGCGAAACGCTCGACGACATTCTGTTCGACGCCTTTGCCGCTTTAAGGGAAGCGAGCTGGCGCGTTCTCAAAATGAAGCACTTTCACGTGCAGATAATAGGCGGCATATGTCTGCATCAGGGCAGAATTGCCGAGATGAAGACGGGCGAAGGCAAAACGCTCGTCTCGACCCTTCCCGCCTACCTCAACGCGCTCACGGGCAAGGGCGTGCATATAGTCACAGTCAACGATTACCTCGCCAAGCGCGACGCCGAGTGGATGGGCAAAGTGCATAAATTCATGGGGCTTACCGTGGGCGTTGTCGTCCCCGGCATGGACGACGACGACAAGCGCAAGAGCTACGCGTGCGATATAATCTACGCCACCAACAACGAGCTGGGCTTCGACTATCTTCGCGACAACCTCAAAACTTCCATTCCGTCCATGGTCCAGCGCGAGCTTAACTACTGCATAATCGACGAGGTCGACTCCATTTTGATAGACGAAGCGCGCACCCCCCTCATAATTTCGGGTCGCGGGGGCGAAAGTTCCAAACTCTACGAGGAAGTCGACAAGTTCGTCCGCACTCTCTCGGGCGGGTTCGACGACGACAAAAAGGAAGCCGAAAAGCAAGTCCCTTCCCGCAAGAAAAAGGACTATTCCGAAAAGGAGCGCGAGGCGCAGGAACGCCTTGCCGCCGTGCTTGCGGACATGGAGAATTGGGACTACATCATAGACCGCAAAGACAAGTCGGTCACCATAACCGAGAACGGCGCAAAGAAAGCCGAAAGGTTCTTCAATATCCGCAATCTGGGCGATATCGAGAACGCCGACCTTAACCATCACATACAGCAAGCCTTAAAGGCGCACGAGCTGTTCCACAACGGCGAGGAGTATATAGTCTCGCAAGATGGCGAAATTCTCATAGTCGACGAGTTCACGGGTCGTATCTTAAACGGCAGACGTTATTCCGACGGGCTTCATCAGGCGATAGAGGCAAAGGAACACGTCAAGATAAAGGAAGAGAACAAGACCCACGCCACCGTAACTTTCCAAAACTATTTCCGCCTTTACAACAAGCTCTCGGGAATGACGGGCACGGCAATGACCGAAGAGGACGAGTTCAGAACCATTTACTCCCTCGACGTCGTCCCCATACCCACCAACCGCAAAGTGCGCAGGGTTGACTACGCCGATATGATCTACTCGACGGTAGAGGGCAAAAAGAGGGCGATAGTAAACGAAGTCGTCGAACGCCACTCAAAGGGTCAGCCCATACTTATAGGTACGGTCACCGTCGACAAATCCGAAGAGATAGCAAGGCTTTTAAGGCGCAACGGCGTCAAGCACAACATATTGAACGCCAAGAACCACGAGCGCGAAGCCGAAATAGTCGCGCAGGCGGGCAGATTCGGGGCGGTCACGATAGCCACCAATATGGCAGGGCGTGGAACCGATATTCTCCTCGGAGGCAACCCCGAATACCTCGCCAAAAAGAGAATGAGGGAAGAGGGCTTCGACCACGAAATGGTTGAAGTTGCAATTTCCTATGCCGACAGAGAGTTCACCGAAGAGGAGCAGACCGCCCGCTGGCGTTACGCCGAACTTTACGAAATGTACAAAAAGGAGACCGACACCGAAAAGGAAAAGGTCATAGCCGTAGGCGGACTCTGCATAATAGGCACCGAGCGGCACGAATCGCGCCGTATCGACAACCAGCTCCGCGGACGTTCGGGCAGACAGGGCGACCCCGGCGATTCGGTTTTCTTCATTTCGCTTGAAGACGACCTTGCAAAACGCTTCGGCGGCGAGAGCATGAAAAAGCTGTACACGGCTTTCAAAATAGACGAGGATCAGTGTCTGCAATCCAAGCTCCTCACCCGCAGTATCGAAAACGCCCAAAAGGCTATCGAGGGCAGAAACTTCGGCATAAGAAAACACACCCTCGAATACGACGAGGTGATGAACGAACAGCGCAAGACCATCTACGGCGAGAGAATGAAAGTTCTCAAAGGCGAGGACGTCCACGAGCAAATGCTCAAATACATTCCCGACTACGTTGCCAAAGTCGTCGGCGAGACGGTCAACACCGAAGAAATGCCCGAAAAGTGGGACGAAGCCGCTCTTAACGAGGCTCTCGCCCAAAAGGTATATCCCGACGAATGTACCTTTGTGATAACCCGCGAAATGCTTGAAAAGTGGGACTACGAGCGCGCCATTTCCAAAATAAGCAAGGAAGTGCAAAAGGCTTACGAAGAGAAGATAAAGAACATAAGCGAAATGACTCAGGGGCAGGTCGACTATCATCAGGTCGAACGCAACGAGCTGTTGAGGAGCGTCGACCGAAACTGGATAGACCACATCGACGCAATGGATCAGCTCAGAAAGGGCATCGGGCTTCGCGGCTACGCCCAGCAAGACCCCGTAATCGCCTACAAGAGCGAGGGCTACGAGATGTTCGAAGAGATGATCGACAGAGTTCAGACCTCGACCATTTCCCGCCTGTTGAAAGGGCGCATAGTCAAAGTTCCGCCCCGCCCCGTCAACATAACGCCCGCGCCCCAACAGCGCGCGCCTCAAACCCCCTTGCAGTCGGCAACGGGCTTTTCGCCTCTCAACAGCGGAGTCGTTGCAAGAATGGAAGAACTGCGCCGTCAGCGCGCAGAGGAAGCGGCAAAGGCGCAGGGGGCTTCCGATCCTTCCGCACAGCCCTCGCAAACGACCCAACCCGCACAAACCGCGGCAGGTTCGCCCGTTCAGAACGCGCAAAACGGCGCAACGCCCGTCGCGCCCCGTTCGCCTTCGGTCGCGCCCGCTGTCGGCGACGTGCCCCTTCCCCCCGCAGACCTTGCCGCAAGCATAGGTTCGAAGCCCCTTCCCAAGGTCGCTCCCAAGAGCGCGAAAGTGGGCAGAAACGATCCCTGCCCCTGCGGAAGCGGCAAAAAGTACAAGGACTGCTGCTATTGGAAAGACCATAAATAAAATTTTATTTATAAAACCCCCGCGCGTGCGGCTTTCCGCTAAAACCGCGTTCGCACAACATAAGTTATAAATAACGCGTTCGCACGGTCAACGTTCAAAAAAACCGCGTTCGCACGGTCAGCGTTCCCCGAAAAACGCGTTCCCGAAAAAAATAAAAACGGAAAGAAGATATGTTCAAAGCCGATGATTACAGACTAAAACTCAAATCGCTTGCCGACACGCTTGCCGAGGCGAAATACGCGCTCGACATAGACAATTTGGGCGGGCGGCTCAAAGAGCTTCAAGCCGAGCAGGAGAAGCCCGAAGTATGGCAGGACCTTGAAAAATCGGCAAAGACGGGCAGAGAGATCGCCGCCGTCGAGAGCAAGATAAAGAGCTATAAGAGGGGCGAAAGCGCGCTTGCCGACGCAAACGCGTTCGTCGACCTCATCGAAGAGGCGGACGACGAGAGCCTTATACCCGAGCTTGAACAGATGATACGCACTGCCGAGGACGACATAGAGGACATGCGCATACGCGCCCTTTTGAACGGCAAGTACGACGGCAACAACGCAATACTCAATCTGCACTCGGGCGCGGGCGGCACCGAGGCGTGCGACTGGACGCAGATGCTTTACAGAATGTACTGCCGCTACTGCGAAAAGCAGGGCTTCAAAGTTACCGAACTCGACGAAGAGGACGGCGACGAGGCGGGGTTGAAGAGCGTCAGCTTTAAGGTCGAGGGCGAGAACGCCTACGGCTTTCTTAAAGCCGAAAAGGGCGTACACAGGCTCGTGCGCATTTCGCCGTTCGACGCAAACAAACGCCGCCACACGTCGTTCGCGAGCCTCGAAGTTATGCCCGAAATCGACGACGAAAACGAAGTTGAAATACGCGACGAGGATATCCGCATCGACGTGTACCGCTCATCGGGCGCGGGCGGGCAGAAAGTAAACAAAACCGAAACCGCCATTCGCATAACCCACTTCCCGACGGGCATAGTCGTCACATGTCAGAACGAACGCAGTCAGTTGCAGAACAAGGCAATGGCGTTTGAGTATCTTCGGGCGAAGCTCGTCGAACGGCAGATAGCCGAGCGCGAGGCAAGCGACGCCGCGCTCAAAGGCGAAATCAAAAAGATAGAGTGGGGAAGCCAGATACGCAGTTACGTATTTTGCCCCTACACGCTTGTAAAGGACCACCGCACGGGCTACGAAAACTCTAACATACAGGCGGTAATGGACGGCGATTTGCAGGGGTTTATAATCGACTACCTTAAAAAAACTGTGTCTACCGCAAAGCCCGAATAAGCTACGCAATACTGTGTTGAACATCGCTCCGCCTTGTTCGTGTACTTCATTGTACACTCGCTGCGGTCGTCGCTCGTTCGCCTTGTCTTGCTTGCTTCTTGCGGGCTTTCTCACTTCGTTCTTGCTTTTTAAATATTATCGGAGCACATTAAGGCACTGTCATTTCGAGCGATATAAGAAGCCCGCAAAGCGGGTTCGATTGAGCGAGATAATCCCCCCGTGGTCCGTGTTTGCTCTTTGAAACCGACAATCGATCCTAAATATTATCGTCGCACATCAAGGCACTGTCCGCGCGCGGGCGTTCGCCCGCGCGCATAATATCGGATATATTATGGCACTGTCCGTCGTCTTAACCCCCCCAACCCCCAACCCACATGTACACCCCCGATTACACAATTAAACCCACCCCCGTAATACTCGGCATCGAATCGAGTTGCGACGAAACGGCGGCGGCAGTCATTCGCGGGCGAGAGTTTCTCTCGTCCGAGATAATTTCGTCTGCCGCGGAGCAGTCCAAGTACGGCGGGGTCGTTCCCGAAATAGCCTCCCGCGCGCACACCCAAGCCGTAGACGAGGTGGTTCGCCTCGCCCTCAAAAACGCGGGCGTAAAAAAGGAACAGCTTTCCGCCGTTGCCGTAACCTACGGCGCGGGTCTTTTGGGCGCGCTCCTCGTGGGGCTTTCCTACGCCAAGGGGCTTGCCTATTCGCTCAACGTTCCGCTCATCGGGGTCAATCACATTCGCGGTCACCTTTCGGCTTCATATCTTACCGATAAGAACCTCGAACCGCCCTTTATAACCCTGCTCGCAAGCGGCGGGCACACGGCGATCCTTCACACTCAAAGTTATTCAAAGTTCAAAGTGCTCGCTTCGACCTGCGACGACGCGGCGGGCGAGGCGTTCGACAAGGTGGCGCGCGTGCTCGGCTTGCCCTATCCCGGCGGAGTCAATGTCGAAAAACTCGCGCTCGAAAGCCGCAACAACCTCAATTTCCCGTCCGCCCTCGTCAAAAACAGCGCGGAAGTTCGGTTCTCGTACAGCGGGCTTAAAACTTACGTCATAAATTATCTGCACACCGCCTCGCAAAGGGGGGAAGAAGTCTCCCCCGCCGACGTGGCTTATTCCTTCCAGCGTTCGGCTGTCGACCCGCTTGTAAAAAAGACCGTGGAATTTGCCTTATCGCTCGGCGCAAAAACGGTGACGGCGGGAGGCGGGGTGACCGCCAACGGCTATCTTCGCCAAAGTCTATTGTCCGCCTGCAACGAGGCGGGGCTTAAATGCGTGCTTCCCGAAAAGAAGTACTGCACCGACAACGCGGCTATGATCGCCGCCGAGGGGCTTATCCAATACAACGCTGGCAACTTTGCCGAGCTTTCGCTGAACGCCCGCGCTCAGATACCCCTTTAACGCTGCCGTAAACTTCGTATATGCGTCGCAATACGGCGTTGAACATCGCTCCGCCTTGGTCGTGTACGTCTATGTACACTCCCTGCGGTCGTCGCTCGTTCGCCTTGTCTTGCTCGCATCTCCAAAGTTTCTAACTTCGTACAGCAACCCCCCCAATCGCCCATTCCTCCCCTTCCATTTGGAGGGGGAGGGTAGGGTGGGGGTAGCATTTTTAAATAATATTCGGCGCACATTATGGCACTGTCATTTCGAGGGATATGACACGCGCCGTAGGCGCGGGATTGACCGAGAGAATCCCAAGGTGGTCTGCTCGGGGCACTTTGAAACGCGTTACTATTTCTAAATAATAACCACCTTATATTGTTTAAAGTTTGATAAGCCTCTCCGCCGTTTTATCGTAACGCCGTTAAGACACTTGGTCAAGCGGAACGCTTGCGGCGGAATGCCGCCCAAATAAACCGTTTACCAAAAAATGTAAAAAGCGCATAAAAATGAGTTGACTTTTACCGCCCGCCTTTGATATACTTTAAGGGCGCGCGAAAAGTGCGCAAGTAACTGCTTCGGCGAAGGAGGGTAGTAAAGGATGTCCACCATAAGAGTAGGCGAAAACGAGTCGGTCGAAAGCGCATTGCGCCGCTTCAAAAGAAAGTGCTCGCGCGACGGCATAATCGGCGATCTCCGCAAAAAGGAATTCTACGAAAGCCCCTCCGTCAAAAGGCGTAAAAAGGCGGAAGCGGCGCGTAAGAGAAACAAAAATTGACTTTAAGTTCGTTGTACCAATGAAGCGTGCAACGGACTTTTTCTTTACAAAAAAAGTCGGATAAGCCAAAATTTTGCCGAATAATGCAGATACGACCCGACGGAAAACGCAACTACTACCCGTCATATAATATAAATTCACCCGACGGAAAACGTTAAAAAAGCATAACGGCAACCGCACAAAACATAACGGTACCCAACTCAAAATTTTTCAAAAACTGCAATATATATTGCCAAAAAGCATAAAAAAGGTGGAGTATGGAAGACATAAAACTGCTGGCGCGAGCGGCTAAAAAGCGATTGAAATCGAACTTTTGGGCAGACTGCAAGCGCGACTACGACAAGAACGCCGAGGCGGCAAAACAAAGGGGTATAAGCGAAATAAAGGTGAGGTCGTCGATGAAGGGAACCATAGTCCGCAAGATAAAGGGCGAGCAGGAGGACGAGTTCTACCTTAAAGTCAAACAGCTTCTCGACGAGGAGGGCGAGGTCTCCGACGCCATCGGCAGGCTTACCGACAAGGAGTATTACGATACCCTTTCGTACGAGGAGCGCGTTCGCTACAACCTCGAACTTTCAAACCGCTATCTCGCCGCCCTCGCCCGCTACAAAAAAGAAAAAGAGCTGAAAATCGATTGATTTTCCGCCCGTCCGAACCACGTTCGCCCGCGGGCACTTTTTTGTGCCCGCGGGCTTTTTAACGGGCGTTTTATTTGAGTTTTTTCAAGCCGTATGCTATAATAAAAATATGGACGACATTCTTTCACGGCTCAACGAAGAACAGATAAAACCCGTAACCGACACCGAGGGCGCAGTGCTTGTGCTTGCGGGGGCGGGCAGCGGCAAGACCCGCGTTCTCATCAGCCGTATAGCCTATATTTTACGTCAAAAGAAATGCGGCTTGGGGAGTATTCTCGCCATAACATTCACCAACAAAGCCGCCAACGAGATGAAGGAACGCCTTGCCGCCGAAACGGGCGAGGCAGACAGCCGCTGGATATGCACCATTCACTCGATGTGCGTTAAAATTTTGCGCGACTTTGCCGAGCACGCGGGAATAAAATCCAACTTTTCTATTTATTCCGAAACCGAGCGCAACAACGTCATAAAGAAAGTTTATCAGGAGCTTGGCTTCACCGAAGAAAGCCTTTTGAAGAGCGCGCGCTATCACATAGGCAACGCAAAGACGCTCGGGCTCGACCCCGACGAATACGGCAGAAAATTCCGCTTCGAGCGCGGAATGGACGACATTGCCGTCATCTACGAAAAGTACGACGAACGCTTAAAAGCCAACAACGCGCTCGACTTCGACGACCTGTTGCTGTACACACTCCGCCTTTTGCGCAAGGACGAAGAGGTCCGCTCGTTCCTTTCCGACAAGTTCAGATATATCCTCGTCGACGAATTTCAGGATACCAACGCCGTGCAGTTCAACATAATAAAACTGCTCGCCCAAAAGCACGGAAACATCTTTGTCGTCGGCGACGACGACCAGTCCATCTACGGCTGGCGCGGGGCGGAAATAGAGAACATTCTCCGCTTCGACAAGGAATTTCCCCAAGCCAAGGTGTATAAGCTCGAACGCAACTACCGTTCGACGGGTGCGATCCTTAAACTCGCCAACCGCATAATACAAAACAACGTGACCCGCCGCGGCAAAGTGCTGTGGACGGAGAACGACGAGGGCGAAAAGCCCGCGTGGATACAGGCGGAAGAGGAGTCGGGCGAAGCGCTGTTCACGGCGCGCACCATAGCCGACGGCGTGCGTTCGGGCAGGAAGTATTCCGACTACGCCGTTTTAATGCGTATAAACGCCCTCACCCGCTCATACGAGCAGGAGTTCACCAAATACGGCATACCCTACAAGGTTTTCGGTGGCTTCCGCTTCTTCGAACGCAGGGAGATAAAAGACGTTTTAGCCTATCTCCGTTTAATATCCAACCCGTTCGACAGCGAGGCGGCAGAGCGCATAATAAACGTTCCGAGGCGCGGGATAGGTTCGAGGACTATCGAAATCATGACCGCCTACGCCATGGAAAACGGTCTTTCGCTGTACGACGCGGTCGTCGACTGCGACCGACTGCACATCAACCCCGCTTCGCGCGCCCGACTTCACGACTTTTCGAACCTCATACAGGGGCTTATAATCGCTTCGCTCGAAAGCCCCGTCGCCCAGCTCGTGCGCGACGTCATCAACCTTGCCGATCTGCGTTCGGCGTACGACGACGGAACCGAAGAGGGCGACGGTAAACTTGCCAACTTAGACGAATTTATAGCTTCCGTCGACGACTATTCCCGCCTTAACCCCTCGGCGACCCTCGACGAATATCTCAACTCCGTTACCCTTTCTTCCGACCTCGACGAAATGGACGACGGCGACTACGTTACCCTTGCCACCATTCACGCCGTAAAGGGGCTTGAATTTCCCGTTGTGTTCATAGGCGGGCTTGAGGACGGGATAATGCCCTCCTCGCGCGCGCTGGACGAGGGCGCGGGAGTGGAAGAGGAACGCCGCCTTATGTACGTCGCAATAACCCGCGCAAAGGAGAAGCTGTACCTCACCCGCTCCAAGTCGCGCTATCTCTACGGACACAGAGGTCCGACCGTTCCCTCGCGCTTTATCTCGGAACTCGCCCCCGACCTCGGTATTCAGGCGGCGGGGATCGGCCGGCAGTACGCGGGGCTTGCCCGCCGCTTCGGCGGCACGCCCATGGGCAACGACGGCGAATCCAAAAAATACGATCCCGAACGCCCCCGCGCGCTCTATTCCGAGGACGACGCCCCGTCGCCTTCGACCTTTTCAACTTCATTCAAGGCGCACTATGCGGCGCAAAAACCCCCGCAGAGCACGGGCGCGAAGTACTCCGTGGGCATGCGCGTTTCCCACCCCAAGTTCGGCACGGGAATGGTCATCGCCCTCAAAAACGGCGGCAACATAATCAACGTTGCGTTCGAAGGTCAGGGCATAAAGGAGCTTTCGGCTTCTATCGCTCCCCTCAAAATTCTTACATAAACTCCCCGCAAGTGTATTTGCGAACCGCAAGGGTGTGCGATCGCTCCCCTCAAAATTCTTACATAAATCCCCCAAAAAAGGCAGAAGTATGGACAGAATAGACCAACTCATAGAAATTTTGAACAAGTGGGCGTACGAGTACTACGTGCTCGACGACCCGTCGGTTCCCGACAGCGAGTACGACAAGCTGTACGACGAACTCCGCGCGCTCGAAGAGAGCACGGGCGAAGTGCGCTTCAACAGCCCCACAAGGCGCGTCGGGGGCGAACCCGTAAAGGGGTTCGAACGTCACCGCCACATTTCGCGGCTGTACAGCCTTGATAAGTGCGTCAACGGCGAACAGCTCGAAGCCTTTTTCACGCGTATCAAAAAGGTCGAACCGAACCCCGAGTACACCGTCGAATACAAGTTCGACGGGTTGACGATGTGTTTGACCTACCGCGACGGCAGGTTCGTTCTTGCTTCCACCCGCGGCAACGGTATCGACGGCGAGGACGTCACCGCGCAATGCCTTACCATAAAATCTTTTCCGCTTGAAATTCCTTATAAAGGCGTGCTCGAAGTGCAGGGTGAGGCGATAATCCGCCTTTCCGTGCTCGAAGAATACAACAAAACGGCAAAGGAACAGCTCAAAAACGCGCGCAACGCCGTTGCGGGTGCGATCCGTAACCTCGACCCCAAGGCGACCGCCGAGCGCAATCCCGAAATTTTATTTTACAACGTCAACTATATGTCCGAGGGCGAGCTTGAAAGTCAGACCGCCCAGATGCAGTTTCTCAAAGAGCAGGGGTTCAAGGTCTATCCCCACTTTAAACTGTGCAAAAGCGAAGAGGAAGTGCGCGCCGCAATCGACGAGATAGAGGTAAAGCGCAAGACGATTGACGTTCTGACCGACGGCGCGGTCGTAAAACTCAATCAGACTTCCGCCCGCTCGGCGATAGGCTACACCGATAAATTCCCCCGCTGGGCGACCGCCTACAAGTTCGAGGCGGAGGAGAGCGTAACGACGGTAAAGAACGTGCGCTGGCAGGTGGGCAGAACGGGCAAGCTCACCCCCCTTGCCGAGGTGGAAGCCGTCGAACTTGCGGGGGCGACCGTCCGCCGTGC
>CANRDY010000022.1 GCA_947629515.1 uncultured Clostridia bacterium | reverse complement strand
CAAAGTCTTGTTGAAAGCAACCACAAAGAGAGTCGTGCAGCTTTTAAAGAGATTATAAGAAGCCAAGACGAGATTAAAGCAATCCTTCTTGCTCGTATAGGTTTGAAGGTTGAATCGCACGATTTTGAAAAAATGTATAAGGGCGAAATACCCAGTGAATATTTACTTGACGAAGGAATAGGTGAACCTTTCCCTTGTCCATATTGTGGAGTAAAGGAAGAAAGGCGAATAAGCGCAGATGGCTATTGTAGATGCAAAATATGCGGGCAAAAATTTCTTGCTGTCTCACCATTCTTTCCTGCTGATAAATTCGCAAGAGAGCACGATGATTTCTGGGCTACAGAGAAAAAAATTAAGGAGTGGCAGGCAAAGCATGAGGTTAAAATTCAAGGTAGAGCACTTTGCGTGCCAACTTGCGTTGATGGGCTGATTTTATTTTCTAATGTGCAGCAACTATCAAACTTGAGGCAATTTACTTTAAATGAAATGTTAAAAATGAAAGCTACGAGGATGATTTTTTCAGATTCTGTGGTTAGTACACAAAGTAATAAGAATTATCTAGAGAAAGAGTTTTTTAAGGACTTTTATTGTTTGAATAAAATCTTTATTTTGGCTGATGATAAGGGGCAATATTCAAATTCCATTGGTACCGTGTTAGTTCATCATAAACTAGATGTATATGGTAAGAATAATCTTGGGCATGAAATTCAAATAAAAATAAGTGGGAGAAATTAATTATGGTTACATTTGCTTGGATAATATTAACCTTTAATATTATGATTTTTGTTTTAACAATGAGTATACTTGTTGCGAATATTATTTATGTTAAGAGTTCAAAGAAAGATAAGAGTGAATATGTTGATTTAGAAAAAATTGATGAACTAAATAATTTATTGCATATAAAAAAATCAAGTGATAATGTGGAAACAGATTTCCAACTTGATGCGATAATTTCGTCAGTAAAAATATTGATAGAAGAGTATAATGAATTGGCAAAAAAGTGTAAAACTTTAATTTTTGGTGGTCAAGAGCAATTTAAAGAGTTTAATGATTTAAAAGATATTAATGCAAAACTTTTGAATGAAAACACATTGTTAAAAGAACGAGAACAAATAATTTACAATCGTTTTTATCAGATTTTAAAAATAGAAGAAGATGAGCAAGCAAGAATGGCTTTAATAAATGAACTTAATCGTTTACGTCAAGCTGTGCGAGCATTAAAAGCCATAGAACTTATATGTGATAATATTGATAATTATTTTGATTACGAGGCACTAAATGGTCAAGTAAACAGAATTAAAAATGAGCTAATAATTTACAGAAAAAATCAGGAGAATACGTAAAATGGCTGTTTTGGGTATAGATTTTGGCACTTCATACACTTTCATTGTTAAGATTGACGGTGATAAGAGAACACCATATGGGGGATTGAGATTCTACGAAGGAAATTTTGCTATAGAAAAATTTCTGAAAAGTACACCAGGGATAAAAACGAAAATCGGATGGAATGGAGATTCGTGGAAAGTTGGACGGGAAGCTGATGGTATTAATGAAAGCAATGTATGTGATGATTTGAAAACTAAAATAAGACAAATGACAAAATATATGCTAGGCAGTGATAACTATAAACAATTGACTCCTGAAGCATATACAGATGAATGGTATCAAAGCGCTAATCAAGATGATAGAAAACAAGCCGAGGACTGCGGAAAAACTTTTATTATAGGAGGCCGCGAAACGTACTATAGCGCAGTTGAATTGGCTAAAATTTTTTTTGAAGAGATATTAAAAGACGATTATGGCGGAACATTAAAAGGCATTTTTGATGATATAGATTGTATTGTTTGCGGTGCTCCTGGGATAGCTATGAAACAACAATGTGAAACAGGCGAAGAATCTGTTATCACTGATAGCCTAACATACAAATCTATTTTGACAGAATACATATTAAAGCCGATAATAAAGAAAACGGGGAAAGATAACATCAAATGTATTCCAATAGATGAACCTGTATTAGCTGCAGTTGCATTTTACGATAGAAAATTATATGAAGGAGATATAAACACTACTATTTTAGTGGTTGATTGTGGTGGAGGTACTACTGATTATGCACTTATAGAATATGATAAAAATGAACTTTTCAATTTTAGGTTGGTTGATTGTTCAGAAGGTTCTTCTGAACCTGCAGGCAATACATTTGATGAAATGATTGCTGAAACGCTTGGAAAAGATGGCAGGAATTTTAAAAAAGAAGCCCTTACAGATGCAAAAGAGCAGTTATTTAAAAGTTTCGATAGATTTGCAAGCGAACACCCTGAGTTAGAAACGGCGGCATTAAATGAAGGATATAGAAATTATATAGAATATGGAAGACGTGCATATGTAAGTGATTATGACGGTAATCATTATGTTATTGCACTTAACTCCTTACATAAAAGCGATGTTACTGAAAAGGATTATTATGCGACTACGTTTTGCGGATTGCGAAAAGAAAAAGAGAAAGGGAAAGAGAAAAGGGCAATGCACAACTTGGTAGAAAAAATAAGATATTTTGTGCTTAACAACTTAGGAAAAATAAGTTCTGTAAATAGAGTGTTGTTTGTCGGCGGTTCCTCTAATATGGATATATTCAGAGAATATGTAATGGATAAGTTGTTTGATACACGAGGTGATGATGGTTGCTGGAGATTGGATGGATCCGTAATTAAAGATGATTTTTTCCAAATAAAAGAAAGTAACCCTATAAATTGTTCTAATGCTATTGCGATTGGCGCTGCCTTATCAGCTGATAAGGCATTAAATTCTAGCGAATCAGGAGAATCCAAAGGCAGAAGGATTATCGAGATTATGTCCATTCCTAAGGTTAATATAATAATGAGGGACAATGAAGAAAGAACCAATGAGGAATTATGCATATTGACCAAAAAATTTAAAATGGATGGTGAAGATAAAAATGTCATAAATGATACTTATCCTGGCTTGTCATATTGGTTGGCTGAAATTAAAAATTCATCTGAAAAATCGTATGCTGAAGTTGAATTTCAAATTTTAGTAGAGACAAATGGTGGCAAAAAATATTATCCGGGAGGTTATGATAAGCAAAGTAACAGGTGGTATCGCTTTAGAACGCCAGCCATCAGCTTTGAAGATCGAATGGATGTGCCGCAAGGATATAACTATAACAATATAGCGGTTAGATTTTGGGCAGATATTAATGCCAATAATGGTGAGTTGGCAGTTTTTTGTTGTGTTATGCAAAAAGCTACACCGAAAATGACATCGATTGAATCATATGTATTTAAAACTTCTAAAGGCGACATATTAATTAGCTGTTTGGACGGAGTAAGAGCTGCCGGCATGGTTCAAAGAAAATATTCGGTGAATTTAATAACATCAGAGAGCGATAATGATAATGTTAGCAGTGGTAAACCCAAACGCCATTCTTCCAAATACAGTGTGCTGAAAAATATTGGTGATGGTTTTGGTTGGACTTTAAAGAGTTAAAATAAAAAAGGAGAAATATACATGTCGATAAATCCTCATAAGCCTGAGGGAAAAAGGCAAAATAATAATGACGCATTAGAAAATTTTGGTGAAAGAATAAATGCTTTATTGGGTGAATTAAAAGAACTTAAAGGAAAATCATCACAAGACTGCTTGATAAAGGACGAAACTATTCAAAGCATAACGGATATTCAAACGAAAGTTGCTGAAATTCAAAAAAGTACAGCCTCTTTGCAATCATTGAGTGACTTGGATACAAAACTTCAAGAACTTAGCGATTGTATCAGCGCATTGGATATACATACAATAAGCGATGCCATTGATGGTTCTTATAAAGATGCAGTTAAAAATTTAACAGATGATTTAAATCAAATAATACTGCAAAAACTTGATGAAGCAATTATGTCGATTAAGGGACAACTTGATGACATAAATGAAAACATGGCAACCCAAAGCTCGGTGAGTGACCTTTGGGATAATCACGGATTAAATGATATTTTCAAGCGAGTTAATGAAATTAAAAATTTATTGGACAAGATTGATATTTCTTCTTTTCAAGGTAGAATAGACGATTCGGTTAATGAACTTGAGATATTAGTATATAAGTTGCAAGGCAGTGTAGGCTTAACTTCGGATGAATATAATACTTCATCGTCAGAGAATGTAAAGAAAATTCAAGAACATATAACGGATAAATTAACTAATGCTACAAAACCTGTCAGTGATAAAATTACCTCATTATCCGCAAAGCTGAATGATATCAAAAAAGCGATTGAAGAAATACAAAAAAATACAAAGCCATCGGGCTCAAGTGTAGTTCATACTTCACTCTACCCTGAATACAAAAGCTATTTCACGTTAACAGCTATTTTTGCGATTGCTTTGGTTTTGAGTGCTATATTCATAACTCGTGGATATTTAGTGGCTTTTCCTAATTCTGCATTGTTAACAGCTGCTTTAATATTTCTTTGTGTCTCGTTTGGTATGATTTGCATATCTAATCTCGTTTTTTCTATTAAAAATATAGATTTGTCTTCTTATGGAAATAAATTTGGACGTTTGCTTTATTTTGTACTGTGCGGGATTTTTGTCGCGGTTTCATTTGCGTTGTCCATTGCAGTATTAGTAATATAAACTTTGAGGAAGGGGAAATAATTTATTATTCGTTTCATCAATATAAGCGCGTAGTAAATATTGACCGTCTACGGTTTTTACTATAATTAGTGAGATATCGCTGTTAGGTTTACATACCGAATAAATGTCAAGATAGGCAATATTCCTTTGTCCACCTTGCGATATGCTGAAAAGTAATAATTTTGTGTGCTCCAAGCTGTAAATGTGAAAGCAATGTCCCGAATTATTGTGTTTTTGTGACAGCTCACTTTCATTTATGATAGGCAAAATTATGTCTAACGGACGACCATAGTAATTACCGATAATTCCGATTTTTAAATCTTTTTGCATAAACAAACCTCCAAAACGTGATAAATTCATTTTATAAAAAAGAATACTTAATTTATTAATTTATATTGTTGAAAAAAGAGGTAATATAAAACTTATGTCACTTCAAACCAAACAGCAAATACTGCAATACATAAACCGCTCGGTGGAGAAGGTGGACGAGCGGGCGGAGGAGGATAAGGCAAAGAAGAGGCTGAACGTCATACTCTCTGCCGAAACCGCAGACCCCGAAACCGTCGAAGCCGTAAAAGCGTTTATGGCGGCGAGCGACGTAAACAGGCAAAAGCTGTACGCGTTTTGCGCAAATTTCGTCGATCCAACTTACCGCGACAGGTACGACCGCGCTTCCCGTGACGTCCCTTTTTTCGGCTTTGACGCTTCCCCGCAGGTCGCTTATTCTATTTCCGTATCGCACACCTATTTAAGCGAAGACGAAGCTACTAAACTCAAAAACTTTGTCAAACGTCACAGCTGCGACGGCTCTTTCGGCGAAACGGTGTTTAAAATAATGGAAGATCACGGAATGATTCCCGCCGACGTCTATAAAAACGTATTTATGGATCGTCAGGCTTTTTCGAGAGTGACCACGCCGGGTTGTAAAAACGTTTCCCGAAGAATGGCATGGCTGATCATCATCGGATTGCACTGCACCCTCGACGAAGCCGACGCCATTCTGTTCAGCGCGGGATATGTGCGCAGGAACAGCGCGCTCGATCTGACCATGCAGTACTTCGTCGAACACGGGAACTATGATATTTTTGCCATAAACGAAGTTCTCGCATTGGTGAAAGAAAGACCTTATAACGGTTGATTTAACGTCTTTTGACGACGCTCCGAATCGAAAGGTTCGGGGCGTTTTTTTGTCATATTTTAAATGACCTATTTAAAGAAAAATTGTTTTATAATGTATCTCAAAACTATACGGGAGAAATTTATGATATACGATTACAGAAAAATAAGAGAAATGTTGTTCAACGAAGAGACGCCCGCACCTCTCGCGCTCGATAACGGCGAGGGGCTTAAAATGTTTTTCAAACAGATCTTTGCCGTTGAACTTGACGGCGTTTTGTATTGCATCTTAAAGCCGTTCGTCCGCGTCGAGGGTCTGAACGCGCACAACGCGCTGGTGTTTTGGGTGGACGGCGAAGGCGTTTTCCGCGCGGTGAAAGGCAAGGCTGTCGCAGACAGAGTGTTTGCGGAATATTACAAATCGCTGTAAGGCAATCGGCCGGGCAATAAATCAGACAATATTCAAAACACTAAACGCGGCAATATTGCAAGATAATAAACGCGGCGCTAAATGAAACAATAAGCAAGGCGATCCGTGAAACAACAAAAAACAATCGGCAAGGCGATCGCCCAGGCAATAAGCAAAACAATAAACGAAGCACTAAACAAGGCACAAAACGAGGTAACGATATGAGAAGAATTTTCAACAGCGATCAAATATATACCGACAAAGACGGGGCTATTCCCGAATTTAATCGGGTCATGTACAGGACAGATTACGCCTTACTGAGGCGTCTGGACGCGGCTTTGTCCGTTGTTCAGGGACAGGCATACGCCGTTCAATCGGTAAAAGAAAGTCTTTTCGGAATAAACAACCGCGAGAACGCAAAGGGAGTCGGAGGGCTTCTCACCTTTGTGGGACCGCCCGCATGCGGCAAGACGTTCGTGGGCGAACTGATCGCAAAGGCGTTGGGTCGCCCCTATCTTCGGCTGGATATGTCCGCCTATAACGATAAAGAGATCGGGCTGTGCGAGCTGTTCGGCATACAAAAGAGCTACAAAGCCGCCGAGGCGGGCGTTCTGACTACGTTTGTCGAAGAACACCCCGTATGCGTCATACTTCTCGACGAGTTCGAAAAGGCGCATCCTAACATGCATGCTCGCTTTCTTTCGATCTTCGACAGGGGTGAAGCGGCAGACCTCTTCACCGAGAGAAACGTCTCGTTCCGCGACGTCATAGTAATAGTGACCATGAACCTCGGCGCAAATCTCTACAACAAGTCGTTTTCGACTTATAACCTCTCTGCGACCCCTCAAAAGACGATAGTGCAGGCGTTGAAAACGGACATCAACCCCCAGACGGACGCGCCCTACCTATCGGAGGCGCTCATATCGCGTCTGACGCAGGGGCGGATAATACTCTTCAACCGTTTAAGGTCGGAGATACTGCACCGCATAGTTTCGGACGAGTTTTCGAGGCAGCTGTCCTATTACAGGCAAAAGTACGGCGTTGAATTCAGAGCCGACGCCGCAGAGCTTGTCGATTTGATGCTTTTGAGTCTTGGTGAAAGCGCGGACGTGCGCACGGCGGTCAAGGCGGCGCGGCAGTTCTTCGAGACCCATTTCGAAAGGCTGGTACAGCTGAGCTTCGAAAAGCGCGGGGAGCCGTTCGGCGAAGTCGAGATAAAAATCGATCGCAACGGTATGTCCCCCGAGGCAAAGGAGCTGTTTTTCGGCAAAAAGACGCGCGTTCTGGTGGGTTGCAAAGAGGCGCACAGGCAAAGGTTTTATAAGCTCGGCGGCAAAAACGCGGAGATAATATTTGCCGACGGGAACGCCCTGAACCAAATCAAAGAAGCCGATATATCCGCCGCCATACTCGACGCGGACGGCAAGGGCGAACTCTATCCCGAAAAGCTGTTCGAAGCCCTTGCGGAACGCGACGACGCGCCCGTGTACGTATATAAATTAAAGGACGGTTGCGAGATAGAACTTCAACCCTACATGGACGGGGGAGCGACCGATTGTTACGGGTGCAGGGCTTTTCCCTCGGACTGGCTCAAAGACGTGTTTGCGGGCATAAGGCTGTCCGCCGTTGCACAGACCCTCTTCCGCGCGAACAAGGTAATTAAATTCAACACGGAATATAGCTTTAAGGCGACGGGCGCGGCGGTTCTCAGAATAACCGATACAGACACTGCGACGGCAAAGGACGCGGGGGATATCGAGAGGTTCGTGTCGTCTCGGCAGACCCCCAACGTGCACCTTGCCGATATATACGGCGCGGCGGACGCAAAGCGCGAAATTATGGGCGTGCTGGAAGTTCTCAAAAATTTCAAAAAGTACAGGCGGCTCGGGCTGAGACTGCCGCGCGGCGTGCTGCTGAACGGCGCGCCCGGCACGGGCAAGACCATGCTTGCAAAGGCGATCGCGACCGAAGCCGATCTGCAGTTCATTGAGTGCAACGCCTCGGAGTTCTCTTCGAAGTTCGTCGGCGAGGGTGCGCGGCTCATGCGCGAGATCTTTGCGGCGGCGAGGAAGTACGCCCCCAGCATTGTGTTCATCGACGAGGTAGACAGCTTTGCGAAGTCGCGCCAGAGCTTCGAAAGGGAGAACGGTTCGGAAGTGCTGAACGCGCTCCTTTCCGAAATGGACGGCTTTGCGGATAACTCCCAAACGCCCGTGTTCGTGGTTGCGGCAACCAATTTCAGCGCGCAGAAGGGGCAAACGGTGTTGGATCCCGCCTTTTTGCGCCGCTTCGACAGACAGATAGAGATAGACTTGCCCGACCTTGAAACGCGCAAAACTTACCTTGCGGACAGGCTTAAAAAATACCCCTCCGAGGTCAGCGAAAGGGCGGCGGAAAACATAGCCAAACGCTCGATAGGCTGGTCGCTCGGGGAGTTGGACGCGGTAGTTCAAAACGCGCTTCGCTCGGCAATATGCGGCGGGCAATTGGGCAAAATAGACGATCGCACGCTCAACGAAGCCTTCGAAAAGTATTCGAGCGGCGAAAGCAAAAAGCACGGCGGCGACCTTCGCGGCACGGCTTTTCACGAGGCGGGTCACGCCGTGGTTGCGGCAACCCTCAAAGTAATGCCCTCGTACGCGACTATCGTCGCGCGCGGCAATTACGGCGGATATGTGTACTACGGCGACGAAAGCGTGACCAAACTCTCGAAGCAGGACGTCTTAAACAGGATCTGCATAATGATGGCGGGCAGAGCCGCGGAGCGCGCGCAGTTCGGCGAGGACGGCATAACTTCGGGGATCGGCGGCGATTTGAAGGCGGCGACCGAGCTTGCGACGAGCATGCTCTGCGACTACGCCATGGACGACTTGTTCCCCATATACGTCGAACCCTCCAAAAGGGGCGAAGCGTACATAACCGAACGGGTCTCTCAAATCATACGCGAGCAGTCCGAGCGGGCGGACTTGATAATACGCGAAAACGCCGAAAAGGTGCGTTCGGTAGCCGACGCGCTTCTGGAAAAGGTAAGTCTGGACGAAGAAGATCTTACTGCGCTTTTGGCGTGAGGAGGAATTTATGAACGAAGCTAAAAGTTATGTTCTCGTAACCCTTTTGACATATCTCAACAAGGGTATACGCGCTTTCACGCTGAGCGAGATCGCAACCGGGGCGGGCAACGAAATGGCGACGGGCACTATACAAAGTATTCTGCGCTTCCTGTGCGACGGTAAGATCTTAAAATCGAACGGCGACAAATACGAAATACTCGTCGGCATAGACCGAATGAGGGAGTTTGTATTAAAGCAGTCGCCCGACGGCGAAGGAAGCAAGGGCGTCGGGCTGGACGTTATCACAAACTCCGAATGGCGGGCGATCGGCAGGGATATCGACGGGTATCGCGTTCCCGAATACGTCAGACGGCTGAGGGAAAAATACAGGCGCGACCGCTACGGTTGCGACACGATAGTGGACACGTGGTTTCCCGCGGACGGCAAAGACTCTCACGACGGCGATAAGGACGACGAAGACGGGAACGCCGACGAGTGCGAAGACGATGAAGACGACGGCGAAGACGGCGGTTACGACGATCTTATCAGTGCGAAGCGTCGCTTATTCGAACAGCATATGCGGCAAATGAAGGCGTTGCTCGACGCCGACGACGATGACGACGCCGACGACGATGATGATGACAATGACGACGACAATGACGACGGAACGGACGGCGAAGACGACGACGGGCGGGACGATATATCCGTGCCCGAAATCGACATGGACTACGACGATATCGACCTGCGGCTGGACGTATTGAGGGCGTGCATAAAGAGGCAGGACGTCTCTGTGTGCTATATCGAACGCACCTTTAAAACGGGATACATAAGGGCGACTGAAATTATCGATTGGATGGAAGACAACCGTTTCATCTCGAAAAGCGACGGTTCGAAGCTTTGGAAAGTACTCATCGACGAGACGGATTTCGAAAATATCTTCGGGGAATCGTTTTGCCATAACGGCGAAAGAGCCGTTGAGCAAAACGACGTCGAAAAGTTGCGGGCGGGAAGGGCGTTGGGCAGTTACCTTATAAAGCGCGCGCTCGAATACGACAAGAGGACGGCGGCGCAGAGTCTTGTGAATGCGTTGAGCCGCGTCGCCGAAAAGAAGAACGCCGTAATAACCGGCGACAGAGTGCCCGATCGGTTCCTTTGGGACGAGGACGAGTTCGACGAAGCCGTCACGGAAAGACTGGTTCGCATAATAAAATCGGACAGGCGCATGGGCAGGCGGGGCGCGATAAAAAAGGCGGAAACATATCTCGAAGCCGTCCGCGACACCCGCGACGGGAAGATGGTGCAGGTGTACGAGCGGATAGTCTACGAGTTTAAGTTCGCGTCGGATCGGCTCTATCTTCGGCTCAGAAAGCAGCTGTTCGAATAATTTAAAAGTCGGGCAATGTGCCCCAAAGGAGATAAAATGAATACAAAAAAAGAAGAGATCTACGAAATGTTAAAATTTGCTTACAGGGAGGAGAATGTTCCCGACGAAGATTTGCGCTATTTTGCCGAAGAATTATATGACCACGTTTTTGTCTATAAAGGTTCATTCGTTGAAGTTATGACGATGGTGTATTTTTTCGAGAATGATTTATCCGACGAAGGCATAATAATTGACATTTCAAATGAGTGTTATATATTTGACGAAATGGTTAGGATGCTTGATGAAAACAGTGAAAACGCCGAAAGACTTTATAATACTTTCTTTGAAATCAACAGTCTTGAGGTGTTTGAATTGCTTATGACTACATATAGCGAATGGCTGACCGAGGATCAGATAAAGGAAATCAAAGAAACTGCCATGGGGTTTTTCGACAATACTTTAATAAAACGTTTTCTATGAGGTATATTATGAACGGAAATACTAAGGGCGGAATGGCTATGCTCATAAAATTGGACGAAAATAAACTTAAAAACGCAGGCTATGACGTGGAAAGCGTAATTAAGCATTTGGATAAATTTTTTTCAAAGGCTTGCGAAAAAAGTGTATCGCCAAGCGGCGAAATCATATACGAGGGTATAGAGGGTAAAGATCATTTTACGGAAATTATGCTTGCATATATCAGATTGAGAAAGGAGGAATGGTTTGCCGAATCCTGCATTAAATGGTTACTATACGAGTCTGATAAAAATGATATATATGAAGAAGACCTTTTGGCAGCAGGAAGGCAGAATGATCCGCTTTTTATCAAATACGCTCCAAAAATTGAAAAATGTACGGATTTTGAAATCATAGAATACCAAGCCGCATACGAAGAGCAGGTAAAGGATCTGCTTGTCGAACTTCAAACTTATCTTTCTTTCCTTGATAAGCGCGGTGTGCTTGTTTTGACAGAATCCTATCGCAATGACTATTTTCAATTTATTATGCGCGAGGTCGAAAATCACGGCGGCAAAATTTTTATTGCCGTAGGCGGCGATAAAGCCGTGGGGTTGGTCGTTTGCAAAATTTTTCAGGGCGGAGGGGAAGCGGAAATAACTACCTCTTGTCCAAAACTAGGCTTTATAAGCGACCTGGTCGTTTCGGACAACCATAGGGGGAACGGTATAGGCACAAATTTGCTCTCTGCCGCACAAACATATTTTAAAGAAAATGATTGCCGATACGTTCAGTTAGAGGTCTTTGCGCCGAATATACAGGCAAGACGTTTATATGAAAAGTTGGGTTTTAGCGTCAACTGCTATTATATGTCAAAGGAGTTAAGATGATCTACATAACGGGCGATACGCATGGCGATATAAATATTAAAAAATTATATGATTTCGTGGCGGCTAACCCGCAACTTACAAAGGCGGACTATGTTATGATCGCGGGCGACTTCGGCGCGGTGTGGAGCGAAAAGACGTTAAACGCCAACCTCGACAGATATTCGGCTTTGCCGTTTACCGTGCTCTTTGTGGACGGCAACCACGAAAATTTCGATATGCTCGAAAGCTATCCCGTAACAAAATGGAGAGGCGGCAAGGTACACAGAATTCGCTCCGACATAATTCATCTTATGCGCGGGCAGGTGTACTCGATTTACGGCAAAACTTTCTTCACTTTCGGAGGCGGCACTTCAATCGACAGATGCCGCCGCAGAGAGGGGGTGAGCTGGTGGAAGCGGGAGATCCCATCTTTTGACGAGCTGGACGAGGCAATTGCAAATCTTGAAAAGCACGGCAACAAAGTGGATTATATTGTAACTCACGGTTGCGACGAAAAGGCTCTTTGGTATCCGCCGCTGAGAACGCGCGATACGCACATGGACGTCTATCCCGAAAACCGGATGCTGTCTTACTTTGAGGACATTGTGGACTATGGGCATTGGTATTTCGGGCACTACCACCTCGACGGCGACCTCACCGACAAAAAGACGGCGTTGTTTGAAAGGATAGTAAAAATAATTTAGCGATCGACCTGTCAGACAAAAAACGTTCGATTTTTCGTTCATCCTTGACAAGTAAAACAGGCGGAACCGAAAAGCGCGGCGGGCGGCAAAATGCCGCCCGCCGCTTCACGTTTGATTGGAACGCCCGCCCGTTTACCCTCAAAGCAATTAAGAATCTTGATCAAGCGGAACGCTTACGGAACGCTTGCTCCCCCTCAGTCTGTTACACAGACAGCTCCCCCTCGTCGCAGACGAAGGGGAGCGAATGTTTTTATTTTCCTTATTCTCTCCCCCTTCGCTTGCGAGGGGGGAGAATTGAAGAGGGGGGTGTCTCGCGTTGAACAGCCAGCACGCTTGTCTACCCTCAAAGCCGTTAAGAATCAAGGTCAAGCGGTACGCTTGCGGAACGCTTACGGAACGCTTGTTAGTCGTTGCGGAGTTTGCGGATCTCGCGCGTGTTCTCTTCGACGGCGCGGGTGTGCGCGCGTATCTCGGAATTGTAACGCTTCTGTTCCTCGACGGCGTGCTCGATAGCCCGCGCCCTCTGGCGTTCGGCGTCGGCGCGTCGGCGGGCTTGCGTCTCCATTTCGGCGTTATGGCGCAGTTTTTCTTTTTCGAGCCGCGCGTTGCGTTCTTCTTCGCGTTGAAGGGCGGCGCGTCTGTCTATCGTCGCCTCGGTCTTGAAGAGCGCGTCGTTGAACGCCGCCCCGATCGACATCTGCTCGATGACCATGGGCAAAAGCCCCGCATATACCCTTTCGGGAAGAAATACCGCCGCGTATTTCGTGACCGTGCTGCGGTTTACGTTATAGGCGTTGAGGCAGTCGATAAGCCCCGTGTACAGCACGTCAAGCCCTTTTTCGTATTCTTCCGAAAGCATCACGCCCCTCAGATAGCCCGTGCGGTCTATGATTTTTTCGGCATTTTTCTTAAAGCTCCTGTTCACGGCGCGCCACGCGACGGCGAGAATGGGCTTGAACAACAGCCATAAAACGAGGAATATGACCGCAGCCCCGACGCCCGCGACCACGGCGAATGCTATGCCCGTGTCGTTTCCCAACGCAAGATATATTGCCGCCATAATGCCCCAGAACAAGAGGAACACGACGGAGATGAATATCCTTTGGTTGCGCGCCACGCGGCGAAGATCGCTTTCGGAATCCCTGCCTTTCGCCATTGATTGAACTTGCTCCTCGGCGTTGCACTCGACGACTTTTGCCGAGATCTTATACCCGGAAAGGCGATCGACGGCAATGACCGCCTCGTTATACGAAAAGAGCTTTTTGAGCGCGCCGCCGTTTTTGAGCGCGTCCGAAAGGTCGTTTGCGTTCACATCGTAAAGCCCTTTGCAGATTTCGTCCACGACCTTGGGCGAGACCTTTTTTGCCTGAACCACGACCTTTGCGGCGAGTCGCGCTTCCCAGCCGTTTTTAATGTCGTTGAGGGTGCTGATTTTCTCCGCCTCTTTGTCGATGAGGCTGTTATACGCGTTCACCTTTTTCAGAACTTCGAGCTGTTTAGCCCTGAGTTGCGCCGAAGAAAGCCCCGTGTCGTCGAAGAACTCCGCCCTGCTTCTTACGGTCGGACGTCTGCTTATTTCGGTTTTGTCCGCCGCGATGCCGTCGCTCACCTCTTTTACCGCCAACGGCAGTTTCGTGCCGAGGTCGGCAAGTTTTTTCTGCTCCTCGATGACCGAGGAATACGCCGTGCCGACAATGTTCTTCGTCACTTTGTGCTCGCGCAGTACGTACCCCGAAAAGGTCACCTTGGCAAAAAAGTCAAGTAGCTTACCCATTTAACTTGTTTTTACCTCCGTAAATAAAATTATGCTTATATTTTACATCACTAAATGATGTATGTCAAGCATTAAAGTGATGTAAAAATTATAAGATAGAGGTATGGACATCAAGAAAGAAGTGGGAGAAAGGTTAAAGGAAGCGCGCAAGGCAGCGGGTTATACGCAGGCGCAGGTGAGCGGGATACTGCGTATGACGCAGCAGCAGTACAGCCGATTCGAGAACGGGATATTCGAGCTGAATTACTCGCAGATAGTAACGCTGTGCAGGCTGTATGATATTTCCGCCGACTATCTTTTTAGTTTGACGATTTTTTAATGGGCTCAGACGAACCGCAAGCGTTTCGCTTGGCGCGGCGTGTCGCCGCGGACGGGATTCTTAACGGCGGGGAAGTGGGACGGCGAGGAGACTGTTCAACGGGAAGCGGCGGGCGGCAAAATGCCGCCCGCCGCATTTCTAATAATAACTGTCACCCTGAGCAAGCGAAGCGCGCCGAACGGGTCTATTCCGCAGTATAGCGGAGTTTTTGTAAGGTGAATATTATTTGGAAGTGATAACGCGTTTCAAAGAGCCCCGAGCAGACCACGGGGGGATTCTCTCGGTCAATCCCGCGCCTGTGGCGCGTGTCATATCCCTCGAAATGACAGTGCCATAATGTAATCCGATAATATTTGGAACGCACCCCCTCAGCCCGCGGGGCGGACAGCTCCCCCTCGCGGCTTGCCGCGAAGGGGAGCGAATGGCGTGGAAGAAGTACGCTTGTTTTTTCAATTTTATTTATATGTTAAAAATCATTGAAATTTGGCGAGGGGTATGATATAATGTTCGGTAGGTAAATATAAGGAGCAAATATGTCGCCTAAATATAAAAGGGTTTTAATTAAACTTTCGGGCGAGGCTCTTGCGGGCAAGCAGGGTCACGGTCTTGACGAAAACGTCATTTCGGGCGTGGTGGAACAGATAGCCGAAGTCCACAACATGGGCGTGGAGATCGCCCTCGTGATCGGCGGCGGCAACTTCTGGAGAGGTCGCCAGGGCAAACAGATGGAAAGGACGACCGCCGACCACATGGGCATGCTTGCAACGGTAATGAATTCCCTTGCAATGATGGACGCCCTCGAACAGCGCGGTATACCCACGCGCGTGCAGACGGCTTTGATAATGACCTCCGTAGCAGAGCCGTACATTCTGAGAAAAGCTCTGCACCACTTCGAAAAGGGAAGAGTGGTCATAATGGCGTGCGGCACGGGCAACCCCTACTGTTCGACCGACACCGCCGCCGCCCAGCGCGCGTGCGAGATACAGGCGGACGTGCTGATGATGGCAAAGAACATCGACGGCATATACGACAGCGACCCCAAGCTCAACCCCGCCGCCAAAAAATACGAGCACATAAGCTACATAGACATAATCAAAAACGGCATAAAGGCAATGGACACCACCGCCGCCACAATGTGCATGGAGAACAATATCCCCGTGCTCGCGTTCGGACTCGACGGCGACAGGACGATAGTCCGCGCGGTCTGCGGCGAACATATCGGCACGGTCATCGACAACGCCTGACAGGTTCAACAATAAATAAACCTGTGCGAACCGTTAAATAAGGCGAACCGTTAATTGAACGAACCTTTAATTAACGAACCGTTAATTTAACGAACCGCAGAATAAAACGATCCCGAACCCCGACGAAAAGTTAAAAAAAGCTAATATATAAGGCATAAAGCCGTGCGCGCCGCGGGCGTGCGACAAGGAGGTAAAAATGACAGAACAAGTAGAAGAAATACTGCTCGAACTCGACGACAGACTTTCAAAGACGGTCGCCGTTCTCAAAGAGGAATTTTCCGCCGTGCGCGCGGGCAGGGCAAACCCCCACGTGCTCGACAAGGTGACGGTGGACTACTACGGCGTGCCCACGCCGATATCGCAGACCTCGAACATATCCGTTCAGGAGGGCAGGTGTCTTGTGATCGCGCCGTGGGACGTTACCCTTTTGAAGGGCATCGAAAAGGCGTTGCAGACTTCCAACATAGGAATAACCCCCACCAACGACGGCAAGGTAATAAGGCTCGTGTTCCCCCAGCTCACCGAAGAGCGCAGGCGTGAGCTTTCGAAGCAGATAAAGAAGATGGGCGAGGACGCCAAAGTCGCCCAGCGCAATATCCGCCGCGACGCGCTCGACGCGCTCAAAAAGCTCAAAGGCGACAAGCTCATCTCCGAGGACGAGTTTTCGAACTGCGAGCAGGACGTCGAAAAGTACGTCACCGACAGCATAGCGGAGATCGACTCCGCCGTTTCCGCAAAGGATAAAGAGATAATGACGGTGTGATGGAAGGCAGTATTCCCCGCCATGTGGGGCTTATCATGGACGGCAACGGCAGATGGGCGCAGGCGCGGCACATGCCGCGCTCCCTCGGGCACAACGCGGGCATGAACGCCATGATCAGGATCTCGAAAAGGGCAAAGGAGCTGGGCGTAAGCTGGCTGACGGTCTACGTGCTGTCGACCGAAAACCTCGCTTCCCGTCCCAAAGAGGAGCTTGACGGGCTGTTCGGGCTGTTCAGAAAGTACTTCACCGTAAATGTTAAAAAACTCTACAAACAGGGCGCGGGAGTAAAGGTGATAGGCGACCTTTCGCCCCTGCCCCAAGACGTTAAAGAACTGCTTGAAAGGGGCGAAAAGGACTCCCCCGCGGGGGCGGCATTCACCCTTGTGTTTGCCGTCAACTACGGTTCGCGCGCCGAGATAGCCCGCGCCGCCGCAAGCCTTTCCGCCGACGGCGAGGAAATAACCGAAGAAAGCCTTGCAAAAAGGCTCTACACCTCGGATATCCCCGCGCCCGACCTTATAATCCGCACGGGCGGCGAGAAGAGGCTTTCGAACTTTCTGCTCTATCAGGGGGCGTATTCCGAGCTGTACTTCACCGACGTGCTCTTCCCCGACTTCACTCCCCGCGAGTTCGAAAAGGCGATAGAGGAGTACTCCCGCCGCGACAGGCGGTTCGGCGGTATAAACGAACTAAAACGTTAAAAAACATTAAACAGAGAGAAGGGCTTAACGGCTTTTAAGGCTTAACGGCTTTTAATAAATGCGCGGGCGGACGCCCGCACGGAGAAAACAATGAGCGAAGAAATGACAACGGTAATAAATAACGACGCCGGGAGCGCGGAGCGGAAAAAGAACTTCCGCGCCCGCATAATAACGTCGGTCGTATACGTGCTTGCGTGGATACTTTTGTGCACGCTCAAATGGGTAGTGCCGGGGGGCTACGGGGCTTTGGGGTTCGACGCGGTGTTCTGCGTGATATCCATAGTCGGGAGCATGGAGTTTTTGAACGCGATGGGCGGGGTATCCTTCCCCCAGCGCGCGTTCACGATAGCGTTCGCGGTCATAATAGTTCCCCTCTACGTGGTGGTGCAGATGACAATGCAGGCGGGTTTCCTCGCCGTGGCGTGCGCGTTCTGCGTATACGTTATGTTCCTCGCCGCGACATCGGTGTTCGACCACGGGCGTTCGACGGTAAAGGGCACTATAAACTGCATATTCTGCATGCTCTACTGCGGGGTGCTCTCGACCGTGCTCGCGTCGATAAACCACCTTTCGCAAAACTCTATGGTAGCCGTTTTGGTGCTCTTTATGAGCACTGCGCTGTGCGATACGGGCGCGTACACCTTAGGCTCTCTTCTCAAAAAGAAGATACCCTTGAAACTCGCCCCCAAGCTCTCGCCCAACAAGACGGTGATAGGCGCGATAGGCGGGCTTTTGGGCGGCGTTGCGGGCGGACTTATGGCGTACGGCATAATGCTGCTCTGCGGCGGGGTGAACGGCAATATACTCTTCTTCGGGTATAACGGCGTGACCCTGACCTTTACGAGCACTGCGATAGACCCCGCCGTCACCTTCACCCTCGTGGGGCTTGCCACCGCCGTGCTCGCGCAGGTGGGCGATCTCTTCGAGAGCGCGATAAAGAGGGAGTGCGGAGTAAAGGATATGGGCAAGTGCCTGCCCGGACACGGCGGCATACTCGACCGCTTCGACAGCATGCTCTATTGCTCGGTGGTCGTTCTGCTGTCGTTCGGCACTATAATCATCTGAAAATTTCGAGGTTTGGCATACAGACTTCACCCGATAAAGCCCCGCAAAAGGGGGCTTTTTATCATTAAACCACGCGCGGGGGGATATAATATATATGAAATCGGTCGCGGTCATAGGCAGTACGGGTTCGATAGGCAGACAGACGCTCGGCGTGTGCCGCCGCTATTTGTCGCGGTTTAAGGTAAATTCGGTCACGGCGGGCGGCGAGAGCGCGCTTCTGAGGGAGCAGGCTGAGGAGTTCGGCTGCAAATACTTCACCGCCGCAGACGATCTTTCGTACCTCGACGGCGCGGACCTTGTGGTGAACGCCGCAAGCGGCTTTGCGGGCGTTAAGTACAGTATATACTGCGCCCAACGGGGCATACCCCTCGCCCTCGCCAACAAGGAGACCATGGTTTGCGCGGGGGAGCTTGTCAACGCCGCCGCCGAAAAGAGCGGCTGTACGATAATTCCCGTCGACAGCGAGCACTCGGCAATATGGCAGTGCGTCGCGTTCGACCGCAAAAAGCCCGTAAGGCGGCTTATAATTACGGCAAGCGGCGGACCGTTCAAAAACATACCTTACGATAAATTGGAGAACGTAACGCCGCAGTCCGCGCTCGCTCACCCCACGTGGAAGATGGGCGCAAAGATAAGCGTCGACAGCGCGACGCTCATGAACAAGGGCTACGAGATAATAGAGGCGCGCATGCTCTACGGCGTCGGTTACGACCGCATAGAGGCGGTCATACAAAAGGACAGCGTGGTACATTCGCTCGTCGAGTTCGGGGACGGATCGATCCTTGCGCAGATGAGCTATCCCACCATGGAGATACCCATTCAGCTCGCGCTCACTTATCCCGAAAGATTGCCAACTTCTGTGCGCTCTTTCGACTTTTCAAAGCCATTTAGCCTTTCGTTCGAACCTGTCGAAGAGAAGAACTATCCCCTTTTCTCGCTTGCGCTGAAAGCCGCAAAGCAGGGCGGACTTGCGCCCTGCGTTCTCAACGCCGCCGACGAGGTTGCCGTGAACGCCTTTTTGAGGGGGGAGTTGAAATACACGAAGATCTTTGACGTGGCGGAGGGAACGCTCGCCGCCGCACCGCGCGGGGAAGCGGCAACGTTCGAGGATATCTTTGAGTGCGACGCCGCCGCGCGCGCGATCGCGCAAAATTTATTGAAAAAGGTGTAAACTTATAATATGTCCTTTTCTTCGGTGATGAGCATAATAGGTTCGGTCGCGCTCGCAATACTCATATTGCTTGTCATGGTATGCGTGCACGAGTTCGGGCACTATGCCGCGGGAAAGGCTCTCGGGTTCAAGATAAACGAATTTGCCATAGGCTTCGGACCCGCCGTCTTTAAGAGGACTTCCAAAAAGACGGGCGAAAAGTTCTCCGTGCGGGTATTTCCGCTCGGAGGCTTTTGCGCTTTCGAAGGCGAGGACGGCGAAGAAGAAAAGGAAGCGGAGAGCGTTCATAAAACGGAGAGCGCGGACGGCTCGGTTCAAACGGCGGGCGGCTCGGTTCAAACGGCGGGCGCGGATGAGGCAATGGGCGCGGGCGGGCGGTCTTTCACCGAAATGCCGCCGTGGAAGCGGATAATAGTGCTCCTTGCGGGACCTTTGATGAACTACGTGCTCGCCCTTTTGCTCATAACCGTATCCATGTTCGCCTTCGGTCGGATGGTGTTCAGGATCGGCGGCGTTGCGCCGTACGAGGGGGAGAACGCCGAAATTTATTCGCAGTACTGCTTTTGCGAGGGCGACGACATTCTCGAAGCCGAGGGCAAAAAGATCTATCTCACGACCGATCTTATGACCGCGCTCCGCGGCAAAAAAGAGGGGGAGCGGGCGGCGTTCGCCGTGCTCCGCGGGGGAGAGAGAGTAGAAATCGAGGTCATGCTTCGGGACGACTGCGACTTTACAAGCTCCTCGCAGACTTCCGCGCTCTGGCGCGCGCTCGGCGTGGGGGTATACACGGGCGACGACGGCAAGGCGTATTATTCTTTGGGCGTGGACAGCGTAAAAGAGGGGTTTTGGCAGACCGTGGGCAGTTCTTTCGCCTACTCCGCGCGCATAGCGGGCACTATATTCAAGGTATTGGGCGAACTTTTAACGGGGCACCTCGGGCTTGACGCGATGGGCGGACCCGTCACCACGATAAAGCTGACCTCGCAGGTCGCCTCGAAGAGCCTGCAAAACTTCTTTGAAATAGCGGCGTATATCGGCGTCAACCTCGCCGTTTTCAACCTGCTGCCCATACCCGCCCTCGACGGCAGTAAGGTGGTGTTCTGCCTTATCGAGTGGATCTTCCGCAAGCCCGTCCCGCGCAAGGTCGAGGCAATTATCCACGCCGTCGGCTTTGTGCTGATTCTGGGGTTTGCGGTGTTGGTGGATATTTTGCAATTTATCCCTTAGGCTGCCGTTAAACTTCGTATATGCTTCGCATAACTTTGTCGCGCTCCGCTTTTGCTCGGTCACGTACTTCTGTGTACGCTCCCTCGCAAACTGCTCGCGCTCCTCGTTCTGCTCGCATCTACAAAGTTTCTAACTTCGTACAGCTATTGCCCATTTCTCCCCTTCCATTTGGAGGGGGAGGGTAGGGTAGGGGTAGTTTTCGCGGGTGTACGCCCGCACACTCTTCACCACAACTTTTTTACGCAGTAAAAAAATTTCACTTTTTGCGTTAGCAAAAAATTTCACTTGCGCGTAGCGCAAATTTCACTTTTGCCACAAGGCAAAAATTTCACGCGGCGAGGCGGGCTGTGAAAACAGCCCGCCACGCCCGCATTTCTTTTATTCCCTTGACAATTTTCTTTTGCCGTGGTATATTTGAGTTACCACATTTCTTACAATAGAATAAAATTCAACGGAGTTACACAATCTTGGCATTGTGTATCTCTTTTGACAATCAAATTTTCTCTGTTGAAATATTGTAAGAGGTGTGGTAACCTTTAAGAGATACCGTGCGGCGTGTCTTTTAAGGGCACGCCTTATTTTTTACCGCACAAAGGAGAAAATTTTTATGAAAAAGAGATTTTTGGTAATTTTACTCGCCCTTGCGGCAACTCTCTGCCTCGCTTTCGCCCTTGCGGGTTGCGCCCCTACCCCGAACGGTAACACGGGCAATACTACCGAACAAAGCGGAAATTCGAGCAATTCGGGCAACAGCGGCAACAACAGCGGAAGCTCGAGCAGTACGGGCAACACCAACACCCCCGAGGGTGGAAACACGGGAAGCACGACAGAACCCGAAACGCCCAATACGGGCAATACGGGAAACGAAAGCTCGGGCGGCAACACACAGCATGAACACGATTTCGATACATTGATAATAACGCCCGCAACCTGCACAACAACGGGCGTTGAAGCGCACTATCATTGCGCTTGCGGAAAATTTTTCAACAAAGATAAAGTCGAAGTTTCGGAACAACAATTATTGACTATACCGATTGACGGAAACGGACACGTTTTGAATAAGGGCGAAAGTGCTTGCGCAAACTGCGGTACGCATTTGACCGCAGATTTAGAATATTCGCTGTTAAACGATAACACATATTCGGTCAGTTGGGGTACGGCAACCGATAGTAACATAATAATACCCGCAATATACGACGGGAAGCCCGTTACTTCTATACGTCGGTTTGCGTTCTCCTATGGCGACATTGAAAGTATAACATTGCCAAACAGTATCACTAAAATCGGCGATAGTGCGTTCAAAGAGTGTAGACTTAAAAGCATAAATATACCCGACAGCGTAATTTCTGTCGGCGATAGTGCGTTTCATGCTTGCTCAAGCCTTACGGGAGTTTATATAACCGATTTAGCGGCTTGGTGCAATATTGAGTACAATTATGAAGCCAACCCTTTGTATTATGCAAATAACCTTTATTTAAATAATAAGCTTGTAACCGAGATTACTGCCGAAATGTTGCAGGGGGTAACTAAAATTAAGAGATATGCGTTCTCTGGTTGCACAAGTCTTGAAAGCATAACAATACCCGACAGTGTAACTTATATCGGCGATGATGCGTTCTATTATTGCACAAAACTTAAAAGCATCAATATGTCCCAAAACGTTACTTATATTGGCGGTAGGGCGTTCAATAATTGCACAAGCCTTACAAGTATAACTATACCCAACAGCGTCACTCGTATCGGCAATTATGCGTTCGATAAGTGCTCAAGCCTTACGGGAGTTTACATAACCGATTTAGCGGCTTGGTGCAATATTGAGGTTGGTTCTAACCCTTTGTATTATGCACACAATCTTTATTTAGATAATGAACCTGTAACCGACATTACCGCCGAAATGTTGCAAGGAGTTAAAGAAATTAAAAGCGGTGCGTTCTCTGGTTGCACAAGCATTGCAAGCATAACCATACCCGACAGTGTAACTTCTATCGGCAGTAGTGCATTCGCTGGTTGCAACAGTCTTGAAAATATAACTGTTGAAGAAAATAACACGATGTATTCAAGTCAAGACGGCATTTTGTATAATAAAGAAAAAACTCAGTTCATACATATTCCAAATGCAATTAAAGGAGCAATAACTATACCCGATGAAGTAACTTCTATCGGCGATTTTGCGTTCTATCATTGCACAAACCTTACAAGTATAACCATACCCGACAGCGTTACTTCTATCGGCCGGAGTGCGTTCTATGAGTGCACAAGTCTTGAAAGCGTGACATTTGTAAATAGAACGGGTTGGAAGGTTCGCTATCTTAATAGTGAAAATTGGACTGACGTAAATGCTGACGATCCTGCGCATAATGCGGAGTTGTTGACAAGTACGTATAAAGAATACTATTGGAAGCGCGAGGGGTGAGGGTTTTTTGGGGTACGTAGAGCGGCGTAGGGCGGCTTTATGGCGGCGGGCGCAGAAAACTGCGCCCGCCGCTATTTTTAATAATAACTGTCATTTCGACCGTAGTGGAGAAATCTATTCCGCAGTATAGCGGAGTTTTTATAAAGTGAATATTGTTTGGAAGTGGTAACGCGTTTCAAAGAGCAAGCACGGACCACGGGGGGATTCTCTCGGGCAATCGCTTCACGCACGCAGTGCGTGAAGTCTCATATCCCTCGAAATGACAGTGCCATAATGTGCTCCGATAATATTTAGAAAACACCCCCTCAGTCCGCGTTCGCGGACAGCTCCCCCTTAAAAAAGGGGAGCGAATGGGGTGGGGAAGCGACACATGCTCAAACGGAACGCTTGCGTTGAACAGCCCACCCGCTGTATTACTTCCCCGCCGTTAAGACACCCGACAGCACAGGCACTGTGCAAAAAAATTCTCCTCTGCACCGCGAATTTTGTTGACATTTTTGTTTTTGCGCGTATAATATCATATAAATAGTTGCGCGCGCAACAATTGCGCGCGCAACCAAAAAACCGCAAACCGCAAATCAAACCACCGCAAAACCGCAAAACGCAAACCACAACCGCAAACGCAACACAAAAACAAACAAAGGGGGTCTTTTATGGCTACATTTCTTAAAAACATAAACATGGTCGCGAGGTCGGCGACGAGGTTTCTCGATTTAAGCCTTCAAAACGGTTGCGCTTTGAAGGGCTTTCACTCGAAGTATCTGCTTGCCATCTGCAACAGCCCCGGGCTTTCGCAGGACGCCATTGCAAAACGCCTCTTTGTAAACAAGTCCAATGTCGCCCGCCAGCTTGCCGCGCTCGAAAAGGAGGGCTACGTCACCCGTTCGCCCGATCCCTCGGATAAGCGCGTAAGTCTTGTGTACCCGTCCGAAAAGGCTCTCTCGGTTCTGCCCGTAATAAGGGCGGCCAACACCGAGTGGCGGGGAATTATCACCGAGGGTTTCACCGAGGGTGAAAAGGAAATACTCTCGGCTCTCACCGCGCGCCTCTACGAAAACGCCGTAAAGTACATGGAGAGGACGTATGAAAAGAACTCTTAGGTATCTGCGCCCCTATTCGGGCACGGTGACGGCGGGGCTTGTGCTCAAACTCATCGGCGCGCTTGCCGAGCTGTTTTTGCCCTTTTTGCTTGAATACATAATAGACCGCGTCGTCGCCGTTCCCACCTACACAAACGACGAAAAGGTGACAAAGATAATAATCTACGGCGTGCTCATGGCGGTTTGCGCGTTCACCGCCCTCTTTTCGAATATCTGGGCGAACCGTCTCACCGTCAAGTCCTCGGGCAATATGACCCACGATCTGAGGTACGACCTCTTTTCGAAGATCTCCCGCCTTTCGAGCAGGCAGACCGACTCGTTCGGGCTTCCGTCGCTCATTTCCCGCCTTACATCCGACAGCTATTACGTCAACCAGATGGTCGCAAGAACTTTGCGCCTCGGCGTGCGCGCGCCCATTCTCATACTCGGCGGCACGGTCATGACCTTCATGCTCGACCCCGTTCTCGCGTGCGTGCTGTTGGGGTGCGTTCCCCTTGTGGGGCTTACCATATTTCTCGTTACCAAAAGGAGCGTTCCCGCCTACTTCCGCGTGCAGAAAAAGCAGGACGAGATGGTGCAGAGAACGCAGGAGAACGTCACGGGCGTGCGCGTCATAAAGGCTCTTTCCAAGGGCGATTACGAGGTGGAGAAGTTCAACGGCACGGTAAAGGACCTCGCCGCCGAGGAGTTCAGGGCGAACAGGATAATGTCCCTTTCGAACCCCCTTTCGACCCTTATCCTCAACCTCGGGCTTGCCGCGGTAATTGCCGTGGGGGCGGTAATGGGCAACGAGAGCGGCACGGTGCTCGCCTTTCTTTCGTACTTCGTAATAATATTGAACGCCATGATGGGGCTTGCCAAGATCTTTGTCGTGCTCTCGCGCGGGGCGGCGAGCGCGGCGAGGATAGAGGAGGTGTTAAAAGAGGACACGGGCGAAGTCACGGGCGAATATCCCCAACTTAAAGAGGGGGGCAAGATAGCCTTCGACGGCGTTTGTTTTTCGTATAACGGCGTCGAGGACAACTTAAAGGACATAACTTTTAAGATAGGCGAGGGGGAGACCCTCGGCATAATCGGCGCGACGGGCAGCGGCAAATCGACCCTTATCAACCTCATGATGCGCTTTTACGACGTCGGTTCGGGGGCGGTGTACGTCGACGGAAAGGACGTGCGGACGATGACGGGCGGAGAGCTCAGAAAGAAGTTCGGCGCAGCCTTTCAGAACGACTTTTTAATGGCGGGTTCGGTGCGCGACAACATAAGCTACGGCAGACAGCTCACCGATGAGCAGATACTGCGCGCGCTCGACATAGCTCAGGCTCGCGAGTTCGTCGACGGGCTTGAGGGCGGGCTGGACTACGACCTCGCGCAAAAGGCAAACAACCTTTCGGGCGGGCAGAAGCAAAGGCTCTTGATTGCCCGCGCCGTTGCGGCGAACCCCGAGATACTCGTGCTCGACGACAGCTCTTCCGCTCTCGATTATTCCACCGAGGCGGCTTTGAGAAGGGAGCTTGCGGGCAACCTTAAAGGCTGTACAAAGGTGATAGTCGCCCAGAGGATAAGCGCGGTAAAGAACGCCGACCTCATTCTCGTAATGGACGACGGCGGCATAACGGGGGCGGGCAGACACGAAGAGCTTTTGCAGACCTGCCCCGAGTACGCGCTCATATACGAAGCGCAGATGGGAGGTGTGTGATATGCCCGAACGCAGAATAAACCTTGCCGACACCCGCACTTTCAAGGGCAAAAAAGCCGACAAGAAGTTCGTATTCAAAAACCTTTTGAAATATTTGAAGCCCTTTGCGCCCCTCATAGTGCTCGTGTTTTTGATGAACGTCGCGGGGACGGTCCTCAACCTCGTAGGTCCCGGCATATGCGGCGTTGCGATAGACGAAATAAAGCCCGACGGTTCTACCGACTTCAACCGGATATATTTCTACGTGGGGCTGTTGACAGGCGTATATGTGCTTTCCGCGCTTCTGGAATATCTCTCGTCGATAGGCATGGCGTACGTCTCGCGCGGAATGGTCAAAAAGATGCGGGGCGACGTATTCAAACGCCTTTCGGAACTGCCCGTCGGCTACTTCGACACGCGGCAGGCGGGCGACATAATCTCGGTTCTGAGCTACGATATCGACACCGTGGGCGAATCGCTCGCCAACGACATAATAATAGTTCTCAAAAGCTCGGTAATGATAATAGGATCGCTTGTAATGATGCTCATTCTGGCTGCGCCGCTCGTCATTGTGTTCGCCGTTACCGTTCCCCTTTCGATAGTAATGACCCGCTTTATAGTAAAGAGAGTGCACCCCCTGTTCAGAAAGCGGTCGGCAAAGCTGGGCGAGCTGAACGGCTTTGTCGAAGAGATGACCTCGGGGCAGAAGACGACGCGCGCCTATAACGGCGAGGACAAGGTGATAGCCGACTTCGAGGTGAAGAACCGCGAGGCGATCGACGCCTATTCCCGCGCGGAGTACTACGGCACTATATCGGGTCCTTGCGTGGGGCTTGTCAATAACCTCTCGCTTACGCTCGTCAGCGTGTTCGGTTCGCTCATGTTCATGTTCTCGGGCGGGGCGGTGACGATAGGGCAGATCTCGTCGTTCGTGCTCTATTCGCGCAAGTTCTCGGGACCCATCAACGAAATCGCCAACATAATGGGCGAATTTCAGTCGGCGATAGCCGCCGCCGAGCGCGTTTTCAGAGTGCTCGAAGAACAGCCCGAACCCGCCGACCCCGAGGGCGCGAGCGAACTTGCCGACGTAAAGGGCGACCTTGAAATAAAGCACCTCAAATTCGGCTACGTCGAGGGCAGGACGGTTATCCCCGACTTCTCGCTCTCGGTAAAGCGGGGGCAGGTGGTGGCGATCGTCGGGCACACGGGCGCGGGCAAGACGACGATAATCAACCTTTTGATGCGCTTTTACGACCCCGATTCGGGTTCAATAGAGATAGACGGAAAGGACATAAGAACGCTGACGCGCGCCTCGGTGCGGGGAGCGTTCACCATGGTATTGCAGGATACGTGGCTGTTTGCGGGCACGGTGTTCGAAAATATCGCCTACGGCAACCCGTCGGTCACGCGCGACGACGTGATAAGGGTGTGCAAGGCGGCCAAGATACATTCCTTTATAACCAAACTGCCGCAGGGGTACGACACGGTTTTGAGCGACAACGCCGTCAACATTTCCAAGGGTCAGAAACAGCTGTTGACCATAGCACGCGCCATGCTGTTGGATTCGCCCATGCTCATTCTGGACGAGGCGACCTCGAACGTCGATACCCGCACCGAGCAGATAATTCAGAGCGCGATGAAAGAGCTTATGAAGGGCAGAACGTGTTTTGTAATAGCGCACAGGCTTTCGACCATAAAAAACGCCGACAAGATACTTGTCATGCGCGACGGCAACGTCGTCGAGCAGGGCACGCACGACAGCCTCATAAGCGACGGGGGGTATTATAGGGAGCTGTATTTTTCGCAATTCGAATCTGCTTGATAACTTCCGTAAACTTCGTATATGCGTCGCAATACGTCGTTGAACTTCGCTCCGCCTTGGTC